>SMVT01000010.1 GCA_004357365.1 Nitrospina sp. | reverse complement strand
GACGCGGTCTTCCCGGTGAGGGCGACGCGCACGGGTTGGGCGAGTTTGCCGAGTTTGAGTCCCGCCTTCTCGACGGTCTGCTTGAACAGGGCTTCGACCGCATCGTGATCCAACGGCTCGTCCATCGCTTCCAATCCGGCGATCAGTTGGTCGAACAGCGGTTTCACTTCCGGCGTTAAAAATTTATTTACCGCCTTTTCATCGATTTTAGCCTCAGAAGAATACGGTTTCTCTTCTTCAACAACCTTCCCATCTCTAAGTACCTCAGCTTCTGCTTTAAACCCTAAACCTAGGCCAAATTTAATGCTTACATTCACATTCTTAAAATAAAACTCCGCCCCGTGGGCCATTTCGACCATCGTTTTGGCGCGTTGCTGGAGTAACGGGATGACTTGGATCAGGTCCGCCAGGGTTTTATCGTGCTTTTCCGGCAGGATGCCTGCTTTAATAAGAGCCGCCTCAAAAGGCCCGGCCAGTTCCGCCGGTATCGATTTCTGAATCCACTGCTCGTTGACCCATTCCAGTTTTTCGGGATTGAACACGGCGGCGGAGATCGTCACATGCTCCAGCGAGAAGTGTTCGATCATTTCCTGCCGGGTGAAAATTTCCTGATCGCCGTGCGACCAGCCGAGGCGCGCCAGGTAGTTGACGAGTGCGTCGGGCAGGTAGCCCATATCGCGGTAGGCGAGGGTGGCGGTGGCGCCGTGGCGTTTGCTCAGGCGCGTTTTGTCTGGCCCGAGGATCATGCTGAGGTGCGCGAACTTGGGACGCGGGAAGCCGAGGGCGTCGTACATCAGCGCCTGGCGCGGGGTGTTGGACAGATGGTCGTCGCCCCTTATGACGTGGGTGATGCGCATATCGGCGTCGTCCACCACCACCACGAAGTTATAGGTCGGCGTGCCGTCGGTGCGGAAGATAATGAAGTCGTCGAGCTCCGCCACGTCGAACTCCACGTTACCGCGCAGGAGGTCGTTGACCACCACGTTGCCCTCCTGCGGGCATTTGAAGCGGATGACGTGCGGCGCTCCTTTGGGGAATTCCGTGCGGTTGCGGCAGGTGCCGTCGTAGCGTGGTTTTTCCTTTCTCGCCTGGGCGGCTTTGCGTTTGGCCTCCAGATCTTCCGGCGAGCAGTAACAAAGATACGCCTTGCCTGCGTCGAGCAGTTGCTTCGCCTTTTCCAGATAGAGTTTCTTGCGTTCCATCTGGCGGAAGGGACCCTCGTCCCAGTCGAGTCCCAGCCATCGCAACGATTCGATGATTTCCTGAATGGAGTCCTCGGTGGAGCGTTCGCGGTCGGTGTCCTCGATTCGCAGGATGAAGGTTCCGTGGTTGTGGCGTGCGAACAGCCAGTTGAAGAGGGCGGTGCGCACCCCGCCGATATGCAGGAAGCCGGTGGGGCTGGGGGCGAACCGGACGCGGACTTCTTCAGTCATGAACACTCTCTTTCAAGGAGGAGCCGGGCGTTGCCCGGCCGGCGCTGCGCCGGTCCAGCGTCACGCTGGGGGCCAAAGGTTGGCGCACAGTTTAACCGATTCGGTGCTTCTTGATAAGCCTCGATCTGCCGCGCCGGGGAAGACATCGAGTTGAAAATCAAGGCCTTTATGGTCCGTCTCTGAAGTGGGGCGCCTGGGTATAAAGGGGCCTGCAGGGAGGGGGGGGCGGTTTTTCCAAATACCCGTAACCCCAACACCCTTAATAGGTTGTAAGACAAAAATTCACAGTAATCGACAAAATTTGTCATAGATGAACCCTTGGCGGCCCACCGGGGAAATCTAATTTTTATCTATCTTATTGAATATTTGAGCCTAGCTTAAAGGGGACCTTTTTGGGGTATTGATGGCACGAACATTGCTTGTTACTATAACTGTAAAGGTATTATCCTTTTTCTGATAAACCGTTCCTTTTAATGAGCCCACGATGAGTAGCACCATTCAGCCCGGCGGACCCGGTAAGCAGGCGCGGAAACAGGTGAAATCGATCAAGAAAAAAGCGCGCATCGGTTTTCTGGAATCGTTGGGAGACAGCGGATATGATAACCGGACCGATCCTAAATACTGTTTTGATATTCTGCGGAAATTCATGAACAAGGAGAGTTCCAACGAGGAAGGACTCGAGTAAACCGGGGAAAATTTAAAATCAGAATTTATTCCCGGAGATGCAATCGGGAAGGGGCACCAAGTGAAACAGCCGGCTCAGGGGAAGCCGGCTGTTTCTTTTTGGGCTTTGGAGTTATATCTCGCAACAACTGCCAATAGGAAATGAGCGCAGACACGCCTTTTCCCGTTTAGTTACAAGCAACCGATACCGGGTTGGTTCCGGTATTGGTAACCGTTACTTGTCCGCTGATGTCGCCGATGGAGTCACTGCGGCTGAACGCCGGCTGGCAGGTCAGAACCACTTTACTGCGACCCATGGAACCCCGGGCCGGGAAAGACCGGTAAGCGCTCCATTAACAGGGTAAAAAACCGATCCTTCGCCTCACCTGAATGCTATAATTTTAAAGAATTGCTGGATACCTTCATTCCTACAGAGAACTGAACCATGAAATTTAAATATGTATGGCCGGTCATTTTGGTTTTGATTCTGTCCGGAACTCCTCAGGCCGCCGAACAGCGTGAGGCCTTGGTTCTATACAAGGAACCCTTGTTCGAAATTGAAGGTAAACGCCGACCGGATTGTGATGCCTTGTATGACGTCAAGACCGGGAAAGACGTCTCTGACATGCGCGATTTTCGCCAATATTTTTGCGTGGGGCGCTACACCCTGACCCTCGAGGGAAAAAAAGGAACGACCGTCACTCTATTCGGTCAATTCAATTATAAAAAGGGAGCCGGGTTTATGGTGATCGTGAAAAATGATAAACGAAAAATCTGGCTCGATGACCTTGAGGACTTTCCATCCGGGAAATGGGTTAACTTCAAGGCGAACCGGGATACGGGAGCTTATCAAATTTATTACAAGTCGGTGTCGCGGTTCAGTGAGAATATCTCTTCCATCCAATGGGGCACGTGGTGGAAAGGGAAAAATCCTAAATAAAATAGATCGCCCTGAGCCGGTCGAAGGGGGACCTCTGAAGCTGGCATACTTCGACCAGCTCCGCATGACAGGAATTATTCCATGGAAATCACCGAAGTGCAGTGCCAATCCATCCTCACCCGCGTCGGCGGTTATTTGAAACCGGTCTGCTCGCATTCTCTGAATCCCTACGTGGGTTGCGGCTTCGGGCGGTCGGCTTGCGGCGTCGGGTGTTATGTCCGGCACAATGCCTGGTTGACGAAAGGGCGGGACTGGGGAAGCTTCGTCGAGGTTAAAACCAATGCGCCGGAAATTTATCTGAAAACCTGCAAAACTGAACAGCGCTGGGTGCATCGCCGGAATCAACCCTTCGCCATTTTCTTCTCCAGCTCCACCGAACCCTGGCAACCGGTCGAACGGCAATACCGCGTCACCCGCCGACTGCTGGAAGCGATGCGGGAACATCCGCCGGATGAATTAATTCTGCAGACCCATGCCCCCGCCATGCAGGAGGATCTCAGCCTGGTCGCCGCGTTATCGAGGCAATGCCGACTGCGCGTGCATGTGTCCATCGAAGGGGATATCGAACGCCTGCCCGGCCTGCCGCCTCCCCCTGCGACGGTTCAGGAGCGGATCGAGTTGTTGCGTCAATTGAGCGAAGCCGGAGTTTTCGCGGTGGCCTGTCTGTCGCCCTTGTATCCCATGCAACAGCCCGCCGCTTTTTTCGAACAACTGGCCCAAGCGGGTGCCTCCGCCGTGGTGATCGATCACTTTATCGGGGGCGACGGCACGGCTGAAGGATCGCGCACCTGGAAAACCGATTTGCCGCGTTCGATGGAAGCGGTGGATGCCGCGTCTACCTGCCTGGAATACCGCGACCGCATCGCCGCCATCGCCCGGAATTATCTTCCGGTCGGTCTCTCCGCCGCTGGCTTCGCGGGCCACTATTCCTAAATAGGGTTAATTAGGCTGAAAATCGACCAGCGGTGGGCGCTTCGGCAGAGTGTAATTGCCGGGCTGGAAGGTTTTCATCAGGCTGAGGCGTTGAGCGGGCCAGGTGCTTTTCAGCACGTTGGTGGGCGCGTTGCCCGCGAACACGAGAACCCCGTATTTGCCGTAATGCGGTAGTTTGCGGATCAGGCCGGGGACGCTTTCCGGATCGGCGGCGATGATCCAGGTGGCGGAACGTTCCGGGTCGTGCGGATGCCGTACGGTGAACACAAAACTGTGACCTTCCCACGCAAAGGTTTTGCCTTCAATCGCAATCCCGTCTTCATCAAGACTCACGGCATATTGCTGAAGCGCGGGTTTTAGGGATTGCGCCACGCCGTTATTTTTCCCAAACAGCCACAGCGCGGCATTGGGCGCGGGCAGGTAATTTTTGTCGCTAAACATTTTTGTGGCGGGTCCCAGCGCCTTCGCGAATTGCCCATAGGCCTTGTGTAACGGGTTCTTCTCCTTACTGGAAAACACCGCCACCGCTTGTTCCGCTCCGTAGCTTTGGCTGATGCTGGGCGGCGCTTCGCGCGGATCGAGCCGGCGGAACAGATCGTAGTAAGGGTCCAGCATGACCGCCCGGGGTTTTCCTTTGACGAACAAGTGCAGTTCCTGTTGGGCTTTGGATTCCAGCTTCAGATTCTGGATGTGCGGTTTGTCATCTCCCTCCACCCACACCGCCACCGGCAGAGTCATTTGAAACAGCGGCCGCTTCTGCTTTTGCCTGATCTTTAATGTGAGCCGATACTCGTCCTGAAAAATTTCATACACGGCGCCGGCCAGCTCCAGCTCCAGCGCTCCTTTACTGCGGACCCATTGCCGGAAAAAGGCGTCCAGCTTTTTGCCGGACGCCGCCTCGAAATGCCCGCGCAATTCATCAAACCCGGCGTGACGAAACTGTTGGGTGATGAAAAACTCGCGCAGGGCTTTCAGAAACGCCGCGTCCCCCAGCTCCAGCCGCAACATGTTCAGCACCATCACCAGCTTACTGTAACCAATGGCCTGCGAGGCCATGCCGGTGCGTTCACTGAATTTTGAAATCGGAAAATCGTTCTTCGCGTTGACGTAACTGGAATATTTCATCAATTCCTGAAAACGATAGCGGCCGCCTTGTCCCTTCAGGTCCGGGAACAAATGATCCGAAAGATAGGCGGTCAGGCCCTCCGACCAGTTGCCCCCGCCGGGCTTCACGTATACGCCGTTGCCCCACCAGTTGTGGAGAATCTCATGCGGGTAGGAGGTGTGCAGGATGAACGGAAAGCGGATCACCCGCGAACCCAACAGCGTGAACGAGGGCATGCCGTAACCGGTCTGCAGGGCATTCTCCACCACCGCGAACTTGACGAACGGGTAGGGGCCGATCAGTTTCTCGTAAAACGCGATGTAGGATTTGGCCGCCTTTAGATATTTCGATGCCAGTTGCTTTTCCTTTTTTCGCAAAAACACGTAGAGTTTGACGTCCTGGTATTGATCGCGGTATTCCTGAAAATGGTCGGCGATGAGAAAAATTTCCTGCATCGGGTCGTCGCACTGCCAGAAGGTGTGGCGCGGTCCGTTCACCGTGGTTTCGAGGATGCGTTTTCCCTGGCTCACCACTTTCCATTCGGCGGGCAGATTGGCGGACAGGGAATAGGTGATCAGGAACGTCCCGTCCGGGTTCTCCACGGCGGGATAAAAATAACTGGCGCCGGACAGGAAGATGCCGTGGTCCTCTTCTTCCCCAGAAGGGCCGGGCGGCGGCCCGCCGTTTTCGCGCAACGCGTCGCTATAGGTTCCATGATACCGGAACCTGACCTGCAGAAAATCCGGCCACGGCTTACCCTTCGGTTTGTGCACGCTAATCCTGTGCAGAGGGGTGTCGCCGTCCTTGACCGCAGCTATTTCTATTTTCCAATCGCCCTGGTGCGGAATTTCGGTTGTGTCGAGGGTGTAATTGGCGTGCAGAAGAAAATGGATCGACGGTTCCTCTCGGTCACCGGGATACAGGGTGACAAGGTCCTCCACTTTCGCGGAATGACGGGCCGGGTCTATCGTGATCTCCAGGTCATGGTGGGCGGGACGCGTCCAGCCGGCCGCCTCGGCCTCCGGGAGCGCTCCCGGAAAAACCCACAGGCACAACAAGGCGGCGATCAGGCTGCGGCGGATCGGGGATGGGTTCGAAAAAGAATCGGCCACGGTGGCGGACAAGGATTGGGGGTTAACTGAGCACGGCGTCGATGCCGCGATGCGGGGCGCCGATCACGCGCACCACCACCCGGTTGGGCAAGCAGGCGGCGAACCGGTCGGCGTACTGGATGTATCCGGATTTGATGCACAGTTTTTTACTGCAGGGTGATTTCACTATGCGCGCCTTGCCGTCGATAATCTCCACTTCGGTTTCGCCGATGGGACCGGTGACGTGAACGATCCGGTTCTCCGACAAGGGCAGGCGCTCGACTTCCTGATGATCGACTTCGATCACCACCCAGCTTCCCGCCCGGTTGCCCAAATCCACCTGCGCAAATAGAAAAATATTCAACGCCAACAGACCAGCAATCAGAATTTTATCCGCCCGTGTGATTTTCATGCCCCAGTTTAGCACTTTTTTATTTTTGTAGCGGTTCGATTCATCAGGGATTTGCAATCCCCCTCACCTTACTCCTCTCCCCCAAGGGGAGAGGGGGAACTGGGTCCAGCGTCACGCTGGCCGGGCCACGCCCGGCGAACCGCCGCAGGTAATACAAAACACAGATTCTTCGTCGCTGACGCTCCTCAGAATGACAGTTTACTTCCCAGGTTGTCATCCTGAGCGCAAGCGAAGGATCTATGTTTTGATCCGTGTTCACCTACACTATAAAATATCCATAAAATCCAGTCGGTCGCCCAGGTATTGTTGGAACGCCTGTTTCAGGTTCTGATGCTCGGGGTCTTCGAGTTTGGGGTCACGGTCGATCAGGTTGAAAGCTTCCTTGCGCGTGGTCTCGATGATTTTGATGTCGCGGATGAGGTCGGCGAACACCAGCGACGGCATGCCGGACTGGCGCGTCCCCATGAAATCGCCGGGACCGCGAATCTGCAGATCCTGCTCGGCGATTTTGAATCCGTCGCAGGAATCCATCATGGCTTTGACGCGCAATTTGCCGTCCTCGGTCAACGGCGGATAGGCAATCAAAAGGCAGTACGAGTGGTACTTGCCCCGCCCGACGCGCCCCCGCAATTGATGCAGTTGCGCCAGACCGAACCGCTCGGCGTGTTCGATCAGCATCACCGTGGCGTTGGCCACGTCGATGCCCACTTCGATGACGGTGGTGGCCACCAGGATGTCCGCCTTCCCGGCCTTGAAATCGGCCATGATGCGCTGGCGTTCTTCCTTTTTGAGTTTGCCGTGGATCAGGGCCACCGCGACATCCGAGAATCTTTTTTGTAAATCGTCATACACTTCCAGCACCGTTTTCAGGTCTTGGGTATCCGACTCTTCGATGAGCGGGCAGACGACGTAGGCCTGGCGCCCCTTACCGATTTCTTTTTTGAGAAAGTTGTATGCCTTGTCGCGCTGGCTTGCGTAATAGCGTTTGGTCTGGATGGGTTGCCGGCCCGGCGGCATTTCATCGATCACGGAGACATCCATATCGCCGTACAGCGTCATGGCCAGCGAGCGCGGAATCGGCGTGGCGGTCATTACCAGCACGTGCGGGTAGGTGCCCTTTTTGCTGATCGCTTCCCTTTGTAAAACTCCGAAACGGTGTTGTTCGTCGATGACGGCGAGGCCCAGGTTTTTAAATTCGACGCCTTTCTGAATCAACGCATGGGTGCCCACGGCGATGTGCGTGGTCCCCTCACGGATATTTTCAAGAACCGTTTTCTTCTCTTTGGAGCTCATGGCGCTGGTCATCAGTTGCATGCGGATGCCCAGGGCTTGGCAATAGGGCTGGATGTTCAGGTAATGCTGTTCCGCGAGCAGTTCGGTCGGTGCCATCAACGCCCCCTGCATGCCGTTGTCGACGGCGGTGAGCAGGGTGATGAGGGCGACAATGGTTTTGCCGCTGCCGACGTCGCCGTGGAGCAGACGGTTCATCGGGCGGCTCTGTTCCAGATCGTCCATGATGTTTCCCAGCACCTTGATCTGGGCGCCGGTCAATTCGAATTGCATGAGCCGGATGAAACGGTGGATGGTATCGCCGCGGGTTTTGAACGGCGTTCCTGGTTCCTCTTCCTGCGTGTGTTTGCGTTTGAACGCCAGACCGAGTTGCAGGAGAAACAACTCCTCGAACACCAGGCGGACCTGGGCTTCGGTGCGGAATTGTTTCAGCAGGTTTTCCTGGGTGCCCAGCGGCGGGAAATGTGTTTCGCTGAAGGCAGTGCCGCGTTCCGGCAGGTGGTTGCGCCGCCGGATGTCTCCCGGCAGAAACTCGTCCAACAGATGTGCGTACCCCGCCACCAGAGTTTTCATGATGGCGCGCAGGGATTTTTGATACAGGCCCTCGGTGGTGTGGTAGATGGGAATGATGCTTCCGATGTCCAGCGGGTCGGACCCGTCTTCCGAGCCAAGGTCCACATCCGGGTGGATGATTTCCAGGCCCTCACCCCGATACCGATTGAACGTGGGCTTGCCGGACACCACCAGGGGGCGTCCGACGGTATAGCGTTCCTTCATATACTTTTCGTTGAACTTGAACCACTTGATGCAAATGGTTCCGGTGTCGTCCTGCACGGTTACCTCGAGGATTTTTCTGCGGCGTCTCCGATGCAGAATGTTGACGTCGGCCACTTTTCCCTGGAAGGTGACCTGCTCGCCTTCCACCAGCGCGCCGATTTTTTTGACGTGACTCCGGTCCTCGTAGCGGTGTGGAATGAAATAGAGGCAGTCTTCCACCATTTGCAGTCCCAGTTTGTGAAGCAGTAACGCGCGCTTGGGACCGACGCCTTTGATATACTGGATGGAATCCTTTAGGGACCGGATATGTTGTGTTTTTTCCGTTGTTTGCATGAACAATTCATGGCAGGGGAGGTTAATCGATGAGGCGTCCGCACCGGGCCGCCGGCCCCATATCCTACACAGAAACCGCCGGGGGATAAAAGTAAATTGACACCCGGCCCCGTTCGGAATATGCTTTCAATGGGGTTAAATCTATACAATATAAGGGGTTTGATTATAAATGCCCGGTGCCCCGATCCCCGACAATATCCTAGTCAGCGGGCCTTCTTTTACCATGCGTCAGCTCAAAGAAATCACCGATGCGGTTTTAGCCTACCATCCGGAAGCGGACATCGACGTTATTCTGGATGCCTACGTCTTTTCCGCGAAAGCGCACCGCGGCCAGAGCCGTCAATCGGGAGAAGCCTACCTGTCCCACCCGGTGGAGGTGGCCTACAACCTGACGCGGTTGAAGATGGACGAAAAAACTGTGGCGGCGGGACTTCTCCACGACACGCTGGAGGACACGCTGGCGACAGATGATGAAATCAAACAACTGTTCGGCGATGAGATTTATCACATGGTCGACGGCGTCACCAAGATCAGCCAGGTCCAGTTCGCCAGTTGGGAAGAAAAGCAGGCGGAAAACTACCGGAAGATGATCCTGGCGATGGCCCATGACATTCGCGTCATCCTGATTAAATTGGCGGACCGCGCCCACAACCTGCAGACCCTGGAATCGCTTTCCCCCCAGCAGCAAATCCGTATTTCCAAGGAAACCCTGGATATCTACGCCCCGATCGCCAACCGCCTGGGCATCGGCTGGTTGAAAGCGGAGCTGGAAGACGGATCGTTCCAGTACGTCAGCCCCGATAAATACCAATCCATCGTGGACCGGATGAGCCAGGATGAAGAGGCGCGCAACGCGCTGGTGCAAACAGTGTGCCAGGCGGTGGAAAAGGATCTGGCCGCGGAGCAGATCAAAGGCACGGTGTCCGGGCGGTCCAAGCATTACTACAGTATCTACAAAAAAATGATGCTCCAGCAGATCGACCTGGAGGACGTGTACGACCTGATCGGCGTCCGGGTGATCACCGATTCGGTCAAGGATTGTTATGCGGCGCTGGGTCTGGTGCATTCCTTGTGGCGTCCCATTCCGGGAAAGTTCAAGGACTACATCGCCATGCCCAAACCCAACATGTACCAGTCCCTGCACACCACCGTGAACGGTCCCAATGGCCAGCGGGTGGAGGTGCAGATTCGCAGTAAGGAGATGCACAAGGTGGCGGAAGAGGGCATCGCGGCGCATTGGCAATACAAGGACGGCGATGAAAAGTCCAAAAAGCAAGACGATCATCTGGCCTGGGTGCGGCATCTTATCGAAGCGCAGTCGGAGATTAAAAATCCGAAAGACTTTCTCAACGCCTTCAAGGTGGATTTGTTTTTTCAGGAGGTTTACGTGTTCACCCCGCGGGGGGATGTCATCGCTCTGCCGCGTGGGGCGACGCCGGTGGATTTCGCCTACCAGGTGCACACCGATATCGGCAACCACTGCCTGGCGGCCAAGGTCAACGGCAAAATCGTCAACTTGAAGTACAAGTTGAAAAACGGCGACCGGATCGAAATCCTCACCTCTAATCAGAAACATCCCAGCCGCGACTGGCTGTCGTTCGTCAAAACCTCGAAAGCGCGGAGCAAAATCATTCACTACATCAACCACCGCGAGAGGGAGAAGAGCCGGGAGCTGGGGCGGGAAATCCTGGAGACCGAAATCCGTAAATACAGTTTCAATCCGCCCAAGGTTTTAAAGGGAAAAAACCTGGACGAGGCCATTCACGCCGCCGGGTTCAATACTCTGGACAACCTGTTCATAAGCATCGGATACGGCAAAACGTCGGTCCGCAACGTGGTGGACAAGCTGTTGCCGAAAGAAACGCTGGAGGAATTCGCAAAGCAGGCCCCGACGGTCAAGGTCAGCGAACCCTCGGCGCGCCAAGGGCGTGGCGGCATCAAGGTGAAAAGCTTCGGCGATGACATGATGCTGAGAATCGGCAAATGCTGCAATCCGGTGCCGGGCGATACGATTATCGGCTACATCACCCGCGGCCGGGGGGTATCGATCCACATTGTGGATTGTCCCAGCATGGTGTCCCTGGCCGGGGAAACCGAACGCCTGGTGGAGGTGGAATGGGATACCTCTCATAAAACGCCGTTTCCCGTACGCATCTCCATTGTCACCGAAGACAAGCCCGGCCTGCTGGCGAAAATCAGCAGCACCGTTTTCGCATGCGGCGTCAACATGACCCGAGCCAACGTTCAGACGAGTGCGCTGAAACGTGCCTACTTTGATTTGAGCCTGGAAATTCTGGACCTGGACCACCTCAACCGGACGCTGGACACCCTTCGTCGATTACCCGGAGTGATCCACGTCGAACGCGTCAAGCCATACAGTAAGAAGAGGTCCAATAAAAAACCGATGGATGGTGGAGAGGAGAGTGCGGGGGCTTCCGGAGACACCGGGGTCTGGGTCAACTGACCGGCACCCGCACCACTTTGCTGGACTTGAGGCAACGGGTACACACCTTCATGGTTTTCACCGCCCCTTTATAGAGGACCCGTAATTTTTTCAAATTGGGGTTCCACCGCCGCCGGGTGGTATTGTGGGCGTGACTCACATTGTTCCCGAACATGGGACCTTTGTCACACACGTCACATCGTTTGGCCATGATTCAATCGCTCCTTGCCAGAATGCTTGGTCAGTAGAAGAGAGGAATGCTAACATGCCCGAAAGCGTTGGGCAAGCGGTTTTAAAGGGCGGGGGCGATCACTCGATGAACTGGGATTCGGTGATGATTTCCTGCAGGATTTTTTCGGCGAGGGCTTGGCTGTCGACGTGATAGGTGTTGTCGGCGACTTGGCCCTTGATCGCGGCCACTTTTTCCGAACGGATGTCCGGCGAAGACTGGATCGTTTCCAGGGCTTTCTGGATCCCCTTGGCTTTCGGTGACAGGGCGATCTGCTCCCCTCCGGAGACCTGCCCGGCGGCGGAGGATTCGGATTTCTGATGGGCCGTTTTCTTGCCGGTCACATCCATCCGGTCCTGGATCGTCTTGCTTTTGATCCGTAGATCGTTTTCTGGAATTTCCATGGGTTTGACCACTCCAACTGTTCAGGAGAAGGCCGGTCTGTCCCGTCGGCCCCAGCCGACAGGTGGTCCTTCAATAATTTTATCGGTTTCCGGGAGCAAAACTTAAGGCCCGAGGCCTTTAATTTATGGGATTTTTTCCATATCCCGGCCACACCCTGTCAAGATAACTGTAATTGGGGGAGTTGTCAATACGGGGCCCAATAGGGGGTGTTTTTCCTGGGAATTTTTTTCAAAATAACGGGAAATCCACCGGATACGGCGGGTTTTGCAACATAACTTTAAAGAATTCAAATAATTATGAGTTACACTCATCCGGTGCCGGCGGTTGACCTCATCATCGAAATAGAAGGCCAGGGATGGGTGCTGATCGAACGGCGCAATCCGCCTCCGGGATGGGCCCTGCCCGGCGGATTTGTCGAAGTCGGTGAATCGCTCGAGCAGGCGGCGGTGCGCGAGGCGCGGGAGGAAACCTGTCTCAAAGTGGAACTGCTCGGCCAGTTTCACACCTATTCCGACCCCGCCCGGGATCCCCGCATGCATTGCATCTCCACCGTTTTTGTGGCCCGCGCCGAGGGCACGCCGAAAGCCGAGGACGATGCCAAATCGGTCGCCGTGTTTCCGAGGGACCGGCTTCCGGAAGTGATGGCCTTCGACCACCGGAAAATTCTGGAGGACTATCTGAATTCCCATTGGTGTCCATCCCGGTAGACTATTGAACGCGCTGAAAGGAGACAGGATCACTAGGTTTACGATATTTAATGATCCCTCTCCCCTCATGGGGAGCACCCACAGGGTGACGGGCAGGGTGGGGGGGTGGAGTACTTATAATATCCCCTCTATCCCCTCCTTAGTAAGGAGGGGAATATTTCGGTCGCCCTTTTCTGCAATTCTCCGACGGACTGTCTTGGTGACTTTACTGATGGTTTCCATTTTGCCGGGAACGGCGGGTGCGCAGGACCTGCCCGGATACAAGCCGATTCTCTGGGAGTATCTGGAGACGATTTGCGCCTTCGGACCCCGTCCGCCGGGCAGTCACGGGCACAGGATGCTTCAGGCGTACATCAAAGCCGTGGGCGGCAAGTACGCCGACGAAGTCCGCGAGCAACCCTTCACGTTTCAGAAAGGGAACAACCCGCCGGTTTCCATGATGAACATCGAATTGGTATTTCACGGTGCCTCGCGCAAGCGGCCGATTCTTCTCGGCACGCATTACGACACCCGCCCGTTTGCCGATTCCGAAACCGACCCCTATTCGTGGAAGTTTCCCATCTTGGGCGCGAACGATGGCGGGTCGGGCACGGCGGTGCTGCTGGCCCTGGCGCAATACCTGCACGCCCACCCGCCGGTGCGGCCGGTTCGGCTGGTGTTTTTCGACGGCGAGGATTACGGCGTCAAGTTTTCGTCCGATTATTTTCTGGGGTCCAAGCATTATGCCGCGCAATTGAATAAAAAGGATCGCGGGGAATGGCCGTATTGCGTACTGATCATCGACATGGTGGGCGACAAAGAGCTGGAAATTGCGAGAGAAACTTACTCCCACGAGAACGCCTCGTGGTTGCTAAAAATGATTGTCGAGTCCGCCCAAAAGCTCAAGGTCACCCAGTTTCTCACCCAACCGAAACACACGGTGCAGGACGACCATCTGCCGTTTATCGAAATCGGCGTTCCCGCCGCGTTGCTGATCGATTTCGATTATCCCTACTGGCACACCCTTCAGGACACGCTCGACAAGTGCTCGCCGGAAAGCCTGTTCGCGGTATTTTCCGTGGTGGTCGATGCGATGAAGAAAATTTAGGCTCACAGAGGAGGTTTAGCTCCCCCTTCTCCGAAGGGGGCTGGGGGGCTTTGACAGGATAACAGGATGGGTAAAAGAAAAAACCTGGATCCTTCACGGAGTTTATCCTGAGCCTGCCGAAAGGTTCAGGATGACCATTCCAGCAATTAAATTGTCATTCTGAGGAACGGAGTGACGAAGAATCTGGGTTTTCTCCCCCTTCAAAGGGGGAGCCTTAAAATTCTTTGATCCGGTCCGCTTCGCTTAGGCAAAGGTCTCGATTTAATCGGATGATCTAATGGTGGGAGGACTGCAGTTCCTGTAACTTCTGTTTAGCGTCGGGGTGTTGCGGATCCATTTGCAAAATGATCCGCAGTTCGTCGATGGCCCGGTTGCGCCGTCCCTTTTTCAAATGAATTTCATGCTGCTTCCAGTGCAGGGATAAGAAGTCGATCCCCTGTTTGACCGCAGTTTTGAAGGCCTCTTCCGCCCGCTCCAGTTGTCCCGTCCCGAAATAGGCGTTGCCCAGGTTGAAGTAAGCGACCGCAAACTCCGGGTCCAGCGCCAGCGCTTTTTTCAAATACGTCAGCGCCTGCTGGGACTGGCCCTGTTTGTTGAGCGCCGCGCCTAGGTTAGACAATGCCTGGATGAAATTGGGATACACTTCGATGGCTTTTCGAAAATGGGTGATCGCCTGGTCCACGTCGCCCTTCCGGAAATACTGGCCGCCCAGATTGGACAGCGCTTCGGGAAACCGGGGATTGAGCTTCAACACCTTTTCGTATTCGGCAATAGCCTGCTGGACCTGTCCCAGACCGCGGTAGGCCACCGCAAGATCATACCGGGCCAGAATGAAGTTCGGATCGATCTGGAGTGCGCGTTGATACAGGTCGATGGCCCGGTTGGTTTCCCCCAGCGCGTACAGGGTGAAATTACCCCGGTAATACAGCGCTTCCTTGGAAACTTGGTCCGCCTTCAGCAGTTGCTGGAAGGTGAGCAATTTTTGGCTGTTCAGGTGAGGTTTCAGGTATTTGATAGGCAACGCCAGGTTGATGGACCGTCCCTCCAGCGTGGCCAGCCCCACCACCTGATTGTTCTGGTTGACCAGTGGCCCGCCGCTGAATCCCGGTCCGAACGGCGTGGTGGTGTAGATATAGGAAAATCCCGGAAGCGCTTGCGGATGCACCCCGAGAACGAACCCGTAGGTCTGGAGCAGAAATCCCTTCATGCCGCCGCGCTCCATTTGCACCGCCTGGGAGGGATAACCCAGCACGCTGGTGTAATCGTATTCCTTGAGGCGGTCCGAGTCGCCGATCTCCAGCGTCGAATACAGGTCGCCATCCAGCTTGAGGACGCTGAAGTCCATGTTCCGGTCGAGGCTCACCACCCCTTGCACCGGCACCCGGTCGCCGTTTCTGAAGATCGCTTCGACCGAGGCCGCGTCCACCAGCACATGGTAATTGGTGATCAGGGTGCCGTCGGGTTTGACGATAAAACCGGTTCCCGTCCCGAGGGTTTGACCCTGGCTGTTTTGGGCGACCAACAGAACGATGGCGTTTTTGTTGACCTCGTCGCCGAGAGCCGGGCTGGAGATCAGAAACAGAGTGAGGACAACCCCTGCAAGAATTTTCCAGCCGATTTTTGATGATATGCGCACGTTATCAAACATGGGAATGGTGGCCACGGGCGAAAGCCATGCCGGGCCCTGCAAATATGATTATTATATTCAGGATTGTATAACAGGGGCGGGGGATTACAACCGAATTCCGTCCGGCGAAGCGCCGGGACTAATTTAGCTGGGGCATCAAGGCGTGATTAACGAGTCACTTTCGCCAGCCAGGGTTTTAAAAAATTACCTGCGGAGGTACTCCGCCCGGGCAAGGCCCGGAGCTAATTTAATACTCCTCCCCTTACTAAGGGGAGGATACAGGTAGGGTTGGTTTTGATCGGATCACTGAATCAACCCCAAAAGCAAAAGGAAGAAGCCCCCCGCCCCCCTTCGGAGAAGGGGGAGTTTTTAACCACCCCTAAATCCCCTCCTTTGGTGAAGGAGGGGACCGGCGAGTAGCCGTTTGGTGAGGATAAAAACTTACTTCACGTTGACGATCACGGTCGCCGTAATCGGCGGGTTGTAGGGAACGTGATTGCCCTTGGCGAACAGAGCGCGGATGACATGGATACCGGCATCCAGTTTCACATCCTTACAGGTGGAACCGTCGCCCATATGCAGATGTTGCGCGTCTTTGCCGATGGGTTTGCTCAAATCGCCCGGCAAATCGGTGTTCACCAGAATATGATGATGGCCTTTGCCGTCGTTTACACCTTTTTTTGCCGGTTCCACGGTCACACCGTTAGTGACCATGCACACTTTAACCGGGCTGGGGAGGGTGGCGCCATTGGCCGGCTCGGAGATGGCAATCGCGCGGGTTCCCGCCAGGGCGGTGGAAGGGCTGAAAACCAACAGAGTCAATAAAAGGACACTTAGTTTCAGAAACAATTTTTTCATGAAAACGCTTCCTCCAAAATGAAATTAAGAAATTAAATTCTTGCCCCGGCCGGGAAAATATATTTCCAGCCGGATTCCTGTGACCACTTCCACCGCCGGGCTGGTGCGGCGCCAACGGTATAACTATTTGTAAATTAATGTATTATTTCATTCAGAAATCCGGAGAGAGCGCCCGACGCACTGCGGGGAATAGAGATTTCAGCGCCCGCCTCCCGATTAACTGATTAAGAGAGGCGCTAGTCTAAACTGGATTCATATTATTTTCAACCCGTTGAAGGATTTTCGGGCGGCTGGGGAATTCTTTTTTATGCTTTCCATAACGGGGAGAATAATTATATACTTGCCGTACACTACCCCCTGAAAGGGTTAAAAATTCAAGGCAATGAGCGCGAGCTCTATTTTTAATAAAAGGCAACACAGGAGGATGTAATGGATTTACCTGTTACTGGAGATTGTCGTTTGCTTCACACCTGCGAAATGTGTGAATATAACAACGATGACGATTGTAAAGCCGATCATAATGAACACAACCGCTGGCTGGTCAACAAGCGGATGAACGATATCAAATTCAAGCTGATCATTGGTAGTAACAAAGGCGGTGTGGGGAAAAGCACCGTCACCACCAATCTGGCCATTGCGCTGGCGGAAAAGGGATATAAAGTCGGGCTGGCGGACGCCGATCTGCACGGCCCCAACATCCCCAAGCTGATCAACGCCGAAAACATCCGCCTCAAGATGGAAGACGACGGCATCATTCCTTACGAAACGCGTAACGGGGTGAAGGTGGCGTCCCTGGGGTTTCTGATCGAAGACCCCAACATGCACATCGCCTGGCGCGACGCGGTCAAATACGATTTCATCATCGAGCTTCTGGGAAACATCAACTGGGGCGAGCTGGACTACCTGCTATTCGACCTGCCGCCCGGAACCGGGAACGAGCAGATCACCATCATCGACTTCATCGGCGAGGTGGACGGCGCCGTGATAGTCACCACGCCGCAGGACCTGGCGATTCTGGATGCCCGCAAGATGATTTCCTTTGCCCGCGACAGCAACGTCCCCATCGTCGGCATCATCGAAAACATGAGCACCATGCTGTGCCCGCATTGTTCGGGGGAAATCGATGTGTTCAAACGCGGGGGTGGACAAAGGCTGGCGCAGGAGCTGGTGCTTCCCTTCCTGGGGAGCATTCCGCTCGATGCCGAAGTGGTGATCCGGTCGGACAGCGGGGAGCCGGTGGTGCTGTCCCGGCCCGACTCGGCGGCTGCCAAAGCATTCCTGAGCCTGGCGGAGAATTGTCACAAGTTTTTGAATCCCGAGGAATCGCTGAAGGCAAGTTGAGGACATGGGGTGTCCAAAGCCCCTGCTGAATCAGATATTCACCCCTTCACGGGGCGGCTTCCGCCGCCCCTCTGTTTTTTAACCGGCGAAAAATACGCGTTTTCCCCTTGTTTTTCCCTTTGACAATCCCGTTGCGATTGAGGGTTCAAATGTTGGATAATAGTAGTAATCTCAGTTGGGATCACTATTTCCATCAGGGTTGATTCGCAGGGCCTTCCCGGGCCGTTATAAATATAAGTCTCAATGGATTGTGTTATGCATAGTATTTCCAAAGCCGGTGGGTCCTTCGTTCTGGCCGTTCTCCTTTTAAATTCTCTTTTCTCAAACACCCTTCTGGCGCAGGATAAAAACGGCAAGCCGGAAAAAGTGGAAGAGAAAAACGGTCTCCTCGGCACCTTCTCCAACAATCCCGTGGTCGCCGTGGCGGACGGACAACTCATTCATCTGGACGATCTCAAAAACGCCCAGATTCATGAATTGATGGTGCGTCTCTATCAGATGCAAAGCGCTCAGTTGAAACAGAAAGTCGTGAATTCCCTGTCCCAAGCCCATCCCGAACTGAAATCCCAAGCCGCCCAACGAATCAAAAAGGAAGATATTGAATATTTTTATCTCAACGAACCCGGTATCCGGGACTTGGGAGACCTGGATCAACTGCGCGGGCAGATTCGGAACTATCTGGAGAAATTGCGGCGGCAGGGTTATTTTGAGGTTTTGGAAAAACGGTACCAGATGGCCGTGGACAACGGCTGGGTGAAGGACTACTTGAAACCGCCCAACGATTTCCGTCTCCAGGTCCGGGTGGGTTCGGCCATGCTGTGGTTCAACGGCAAGGACGCGAAAAAACGGAAAGTGTTCGTAATGGAATACTCCGACTTTTTATGTCCCTTCTGCCGGAAGGTTCAGGGGACTCTGCGGGACCTCCGCAAAAAATATCCGGAGACGGTCCAGTTCGGCTACCGGCATTTCCCGATTCATCAGGAGGCCAGGGATCTGTCGGAAGCGGTGGAATGCGCCCGCGACCAGGGCCGGTTCTGGGAGTTGCAGAGCCTCGTGTACCTCGATCCCAAGCGCCTCCAGCAGAGCAAGCGGGAACTCCTTAAATACGTCAAGCGGGCCGGTGTCCGGGACCTCCATTCGTTCGAACAGTGCCTGGATTCCGGAAAATACCAGAAGCGTGTGGAAAAAGACATGAAAGAGGGGGTCTCTCTCGGCATCCAGGGGACGCCGACGTTTATCATTGGGATCTACAACCACTCCAACGCGACCATCCACGGGGAAATGTTTTCCGGCGCCGTTCCTCCCGCCAAATTCATCAACCTCATCGAAAAATATCTGAACCCCCTCCAGAAATAATCCAAGGAGACTGTTGAACGTGTCCCACTCCCGTTTCAGAAAAATGGCCCGACAGAGGACGATCGGGGGACTTCATCTTTTCCTTAAGTCTTTCCTTTCAGGATTTCTATTACTGTCCGGAGTTCTCGGGACCGGGTCTCCGGGGTACGGGTTCGAGTCCTTCGAGAAATTTGAGCAATCCAAAAAGCAGAGTTTGGCGCTTCGGCTGGAAGCCATGCCCGGCAAGGATCGGGTGCATTCGGGAGAAACCTTC
>SMVT01000133.1 GCA_004357365.1 Nitrospina sp. | reverse complement strand
CTTCAGGTCACAGATAGGTCACGAACTAGGTGAAACTGCCTTGTATGAGGCAATCCCGACCGACACCGAGACTTAGGAAAACTGGCTGATTTCTGCACTATTCGGGATGGAATGGGACCAACCAATACACCCTGTTTCGAATTTCGAGACCGCCCCGTTCGACCACTCCGGCACCCCACCGCCGTCGATTACGCTTGCGTTCTCAAGCAGGCGGCCGACATCCACTTTCCGAAGGCTGAAAAAATCATCCTCGTGCAGGCCAACCTCAACACCCACACTCCAGCCTCGCTTTATGAAGAGGTAAACCCCAGTTGTAAACTTTCTTATTGTCTTTAACGTTCATCCTCGAGAACGGTGCTGATGTTGTTGGAATTAAAAAGCTACTCGGCTAACCCTGTTTCGGTGGTTAAGTCTTTAACCCGGATTTTTGAATTTATCCGGGGTGGAAAAACCTAATCTGATTCCGCTTTCGTCACCCAGGTGACGTTGAGGTCAACCCCGGCGCTACGCATCAGATTCATAATCGGGCAGCGGAATTCAACGTTCTTTTTGAGTTTTTCGACCCGCTCGGGCGGCTCATCGGTCCGCAAGATGATCGTCATGTCGATAGTTTCAAAATAAGGACGAATTCCCGGCACCCCTTTGGGGCCGCGGATATCGACCTGCCCGGAACATTCTAATTCCACGCCGCTGTAGGAAAAACCCATTGCCTTGGCGCACCCGTTGATGATGACGCCGTCGCAGCCGACCAGGGAAACCAACGCCATCTCCAACGGGCTGGGCGCGGTATTGGTGCCGCCCAGGGTGTCGGGCTCATCGGTACAGACGATGTCGAAATCCCGGACTTTAACTTCCGTGCGGGTGCCGGCTTGATTGCTGCCAAAGACCGTGCGGACTCCCAGTTTCCGGGTGTTGGGATCAATGCTGGGGGGCAGCAGATCAGGATCGTTCATATCGTTAAGTTCCTATTGTTGACGGGATTTTTTCACCAGATCGATATTTTCCATCCAGTAATGGCGCGATAGGGAACGGACATCGGCGGGGCGAACGCCATACAGGAAAGCCTTGCCCCCTTTCGTTCCCCGCAATGATCCCAGGTCCTGAAAAATGTTCATGTGGAATTGTTCCGGCGGAAATTTCGTCGTGATGATAATATCAACCTTGGCCGGATTTCCGTCCAGGGCGATTTGCAATTCATCACTGAGGCGCGACGGGCCATTGATAAAGCCATGCCCATAAAACACCGCCAAAAACACCGCCACGACCATGATAAAACGCGCGTCACGGCGCCCATACCAATGCCGTTTTCTAGGGGTCTGTAACACCGCTGTTTCCGTATTCATGGTTTTATGTCGGCTTCCAGGTCAGGCCCCAACGGTGGATGGTCCATTTTTCAAGCGGCCCCAACAGGTAATGGTCGGTCGCCAGATAAATGATCGAGATCACAATCACGCCCAGGAAAACCTGCTCGACATTGAATTCCTCGGCGGCGGTAAAAATCATGAAGCCCAGGCCGCTGTCGCCGCCGATCATCTCGGCGGCGATTAACGCCCGCCAACCGAATCCTAAACTCATCCTCATGCCGGTGATGATGGATGGCATCGCGCCCGGAAGGTACACCTGGATGAAGATGTTCCAGCGGCTGCCGCCGAGCGTGAGAACGCTCTGCTCGTAGACCTTGGCAATACCGCGCGTGCCCAGCATGGCGTTGAAGAACATCAGCCAGAACACCGTGTTGAGCATGATGAACAACGTCGTCATCCAACCGACGCCGAACCAGACAATCGCCAGCGGCACCCAGGCGATCCCCGATATGGAATTGGCGAATACGCCGACCGGTTCCAGGACCGTTGAAATCAGCCGGTTCATCCCGGCCAGAATGCCGAAGATAATCCCCAAGGGGATGCCGATGACGGCGGCCAGCAAAACCCGGCCGATGCTGGACAGGATATGCGTGGTCATCAGGCAGGTATTATCCAGGCTGAGGATATCCCATACGCCGCCGCAATCGCTCTGGAGGATAAAGATGGCGTCGATAACGCCGCCGATCGACGGGATAAACACCGGCGCCAGCCATTCAAAGGTCGTGTTCATCTGCCACAGGGTCAACAGGAAGATGAACGGGATCGACCCCAGCCCGATTCGGCGCAGGCGTTTCCGGCCAAACCGCCCCTGCACCAGCAATGAGAATTTTGTCAGCGCGTTCACCGTTGCACCAGCCCCCAGCGTTCAATGGTGTCGGCTTCCAGCGGCCTGAGAAGATAGTGATCCAACACGATCCAGGTCAGGCCGATCATCAACATGCCGAGGATCACCTGCGAGGTCATATCCGCGTCCTGGCCGGTGAAAATCATCCATCCCAGCCCCTCCCGGCCCGCCAGCATTTCGCCGGCGATCACGGCGCGCCAGGCAAAGCCGATGCTGAGGCGCGATCCGGTGGCGATATGCGGCAGCGCCCCCGGCGCCAGAACGTCCCGGATCACCTGAAATTTCGATGCGCCCAGGGTGTACGCCGCATGGATATAGCGCAGCGGAACTTCGCGCACGCCGGACAGCACGTTAAACGCGACCGGGAAGAAACTGGTGTACAGGATGACCGCCAACACGGTTTTGTCGCTGTTGCCCCACCAGATCACGACGATGGGAAAAATGGCGATCCCCGAGACCGATTGAAAGAAATTCATGATCGGAAAGAAAATATCCGACACCGTGCGGTTCAGCCCCAACAACAAGCCGAAGGGAATCCCAAGCCCCAGGCCGATCAGGCTGCCGAGCAACAGGCGTGAAATCGTGTCGCCGAAATAGCTCGGCAACAGCCCTTTGTAGAGCATATCGACCGAGGAGGCGGCGACCGCCAGGGGCGACGGCAAATAGCGGTCCGGATTGTCGATTGATCCTGAAATCAGCGCCCACGCGGTCAGCAAACCGGCAATGACCAATGCCAGATTAATCACCTTGGCGCCGGGAAAATGCCGCCAGAACGCCAGGAACCGGTTGAGTCTATCGGTCATCGGCGATCACTTCTTCGCGCACCAGGGCCAGGATTCTGTCGCGGGCCCGGACGAATTCAGGGTTCGCGGCGATGTCCCCCCAATTTCGCTCGGCGCGCGGGATATTGATGTGCACCGTTTCACGAAGCCGGCCCGGACGGCGGGAGAAAACAAAACAACGGTCGCCCAGAAACGCCGCCTCATCGACGGCGTGGGTAATAAACAGGATGGTTTTCTTGGTGGCGATGGCGATGCGGATGAGTTCTTCCTGAAGCGTGATGCGGGTTTGCGCATCGACGGCGGCGAACGGCTCGTCCATCAACATGATCTCGGGGTCGGCGCAAAGGGTGCGCGCCACCGCGCAACGCTGCTTCATGCCGCCGGACAATTCATGGGGGTACCTGTCCTCGAAACCGACCAGGCCGACCAACTCGATATATTCCGCGACCCGGTCCTGGCGCTCTTGACGGGGAATTTTTTGGAGTTCCAGGCCATGACCGATATTTCCGGCCACCGTCCGCCACGGTAAAATAGCATGCTCTTGAAAGACCACGCCGCGGTCGGGACCCGGACCGTCGATTTTTTTGCCGTCCACCGTGGCGTTGCCCTCGCGGTAGCGGAGCAGCCCGGCGAGGATATTAAGCAACGTCGTTTTGCCGCAGCCACTGGGGCCGACAATGGCGACGAATTCGCCGTCGTTGACTTCAAGATTGATATCGTCGAGGGCGTGGACGGAAACGCCGGTATATTCGTCCGGGTAGTGGTGCGACAACCCCTGGACAACGAGTTTTGCGGTCATTTATTTCCAATTCATAGAGAGCCCGCCGCCGGACAAAGGCAGGAACGCCTCTGTCCGGCGGCGGGCTGTTTCAAGTCGCGGGCCGAGGATTTATTTTAAATCCGCGAACCATTCCGGATGACGCTTCATGGTGCTGTCGATGAAGCTGGTATCCAGATAATTGGCTGGATCATACGGCTTTTTCATCTTTTTCTGGGCGATCAATTGCTTGACCGAATAATTGAACGCCGTGGCCGTGCCCTTGCCGATGCGGGCGTCATACACCACATGCTGGATGGTGCGCTTGACCAGATCGGCGGTCATGCCGCGGACGAACCGCGAGCCGATTTCCGAAACCTCATCAAGATTTTTCGGATCACGGAGATAGTGGGCCGCTTCGGACATCGCATCGACGAACGCCTGGGTGCGTTTTCTGTCGCCGTTGACGGTCTCGGGCTTGCCATGCATGACCGCGCAAAAGCAAATGTAATCGCCGCCCCGCGACACCAGGGTGGCGCCCTTGACCTTATCCAGCGACCGGGTGAGGTTCGGCTCCCATGAAACGATGGCGTCAACGCCGCCGGAATCCAGGATCGACACCAGGCTGGGTGGGCGGACATTGACCCGCTTAATATCGGACATCGTCATCCCTTCTTTCAGCATCACCTCGCGCAGATACAAATCGACCGTGGAACCAAAGGTGACGCCGATCTTCTTGCCTTTAAGATCAGCGATGGTTTTGATTCCCGAATTCGGGCGCGCCGTAATGCCGACATTGCCGTCATGGGTGGGTTTGCTGTACGACGAGCCGAGATAGCCGACGACACCGCGCAATTTGATGCCTTTTTCCAGGGCCACCGGCAGATTGGTGAACGCCGCCGGGGCAAAATCAATCTCACCCGCGTTCAGCGATTTGGTCAGGGCCGAGCCGGTATTGCGGACCACGACCTTGGCATCCAGGCCGTGCTTGGCGAAAAATCCCTTATCCTGGGCGACGAAAACAATCATGCCGCCGATATTACTGGCCGCGCCGACACGTAGTTTCGATTGCGCGAACGCCGAACTTGAGAGCGCCAAAAACACAAACGTAAATGCAACTGTCGTTCTGAAAAAATATTTTCTCATTTTTAGCCTCCTGTTGCCTGCTGTTGATTGATTGAGCCGATGATTACGCCACTTTGTTTTCCAGGGTTCCGATGGGATCAATGGTGATGGCGACAATGTCCCCTGATTTTAACCGACATTTCCCAAGTAATCTTAAAACTCGACACAATCGTACATAATCGCACCGTTTTCAGATGAATTAATTTCTCCGACCACCCGGCACCTCAGATTTTACGATTTGGCGGCGTTCTGAATGCCTGTCCCTCCTCAAAACTAGATTCCATGGTCGTGTTTCAATCTCGCCGTTTAAACTGACGGCATGATTGATGCTTTCACCTTCCT
>SMVT01000132.1 GCA_004357365.1 Nitrospina sp. | reverse complement strand
GGGTGTGGCGCAGCCTGGCTAGCGCACCTGCTTTGGGAGTCGGCGAGCCGCCGATGGCAATATCTCCCCTCCTTTTCAAGGAGGGCTCGGGGGATTGGCTCCGTCGCCCTTCGACAAGCTCAGGGTGACGTTTTAAAAAATAAAATACGGGGTGTGGCGCAGCCTGGCTAGCGCACCTGCTTTGGGAGCAGGGGGTCGGAGGTTCAAATCCTCTCACCCCGACCATATAAATCAATGGCTTAGGGTTTCGACTCTAGGCCGTTTTTGCTTCTGGCTAGCATTTGGGCCTGAAATGCCCTGCCTTGGGCTGATTCCAGAAGATGGATTGTGGAGCAGCTCAGGCGGTCAGTTTCGGGAGGCAGGTCAGTATTTTTTTTTGAAAATTACCGTTTTAGTATGGTCATTTTGGATCCTTCCAGGGTCAGGTTATACATCAGGCCTTTTTGGTCCACGACGAAACCCAGAATTGGTTTCTTTAGGCTTGTGGTATCAAGGGAACCCCCGGCTCCCACTGCAATCAAGGCCACTGAAGCATCGACTCCCACTTCCCAACCTTCACTGTCGCGAAAATTCTTCAACGCCTTCTTCGACATGAACATTAATATGAGCGTTTTACTCTGGACTCCCAATTGAAACCCAAAGGATGCGGCAGCGGTGCTGTAATATTCTACCGTTTTACCTTTTATACGGAGAGCGCCTTCCCCATATTCTCCGCCAATTCCAAATCCTGCCTTGATCACTGAGGGGAACACTAAAATGCCTTCAGCCTTTTTTCCCAAATCTTCGGCTTCACCAATCTTTTGGTAAAATTTCTCGAGGGAGTCATCCACCCCTGCATCGATTTCTTTCGCCGATTTGGCAAATCCAAAATCAGGGAGAATTAAACCAACAATAAAGACCAAAATATAAAGAAGTGATTGGAAAGAAGTTTTCTTACTCATAGCCTGTTCCTTTCCTCTTAATTATTTTTCACACAACAAAAACCCAGGTGCCCTGAACTTGAAAGGGGGTCGGTTGCCATACGAGCGGATGGACGATAGCCTGACCTGCCTCTGTAAGTTGTACCACATGTTAAGTTAAAGTTTCAGCCTTGGGTTTGATGACCTCCGGAGCCGGAAGGCGATAACCCAAGGCACTGTGCAGTCGAAACTCATTGTATTCCTTCCGCCATCGCTCGATCAGAACCTGTGCTTCCAAGAGCGTGGTGAAAATCTCTCCGTTTAACAGTTCGTCTCTCAGCTTGCCATTAAACGATTCATTATAGCCGTTTTCCCAGGGACTCCCCGGCTTGATCAACAGGGTCAGCACTCCCAGCCGGTGTAACCCGTTGCGGACGGCTTTAGCCGTAAACTCCAGGCCATTGTCCGACCGGATAAAGCCAGGAAGACCCAGGGTGTCCCGGCTGTTCCAGTATGTCCTGAAAACGAAGAGTTCTTGCCGCCTTAATGACCAGACATTCTCGGCTGTACTCATCGAGAACTGTCAGCACCTTTATGGGCCGCCCGTTATGAGTCCGAGTGGCCACAAAGTCGTAGCTCAACACAGGGTCCTTGAACTGGGGACGTAGACGGATGCGGAACCATCATTCAGCCACAGCCGTTTCCTGCCCATTATCCTCTCCTAAACATCCTCGGTTTTGGATCCAAATCCTGACATACAATCTGGACCCGTTTTCGGGGGGCAGGTCAGGGGTTTACCGGTATCGGCCATTCCATCGAGGACTGTTTGTACAAAGCCAAATGGGCCTGAAGAAACACATTGAACTGTTAAAAGAAAAAGATCTGCCGGTTCCCCCAAAAAATTCCAATCCAAAGATAACGGTTCAGAACGAAAGCCATCAGGCGGATTGACGCTGGACCTGATGTTTAACAACATTGTGGTTCAGTGGTTTTCTTTTTGCCTTTCCCGCCTTTATCTCCGCTTCCTTTGAAGTCTATTCTATAATGAACGAACCCTTCCCCTATCCCGAGAGTTTCAGGATGGACGATTACCCGACTCTGCAACAGATCAAACAAGCCAAGGACCGATTGGGCTCTCTCGTGATCGAAACCCCGGCCACTTCCTGGCGCGATGCGCGGTTGGCGGAGTTGATCGGCGGCGACACCGAAGTCTTCGTCAAGCTGGAGCTGTTTCAGGTAACGGGCACCTTCAAACCGCGCGGCGCCCTGAACGTCATGTTGCATCTGGAGAAACCTCAGCTGGAGCGGGGAGTGACCGCCGTCAGCGCCGGCAACCACGCCATCGCCACCGCCTATGCCGCCAAAGTCCTCGGCACCACCGCCAAGGTGGTGATGCCGAAAAACGCCAACGCCCTTCGGATGAAATTGAGCCGGGAATTGGGCGCGGAAATCGTGCTGGCCGACAATCCGCACGACGCATTTGCCCGCGTCCGGCAGATCGAACAGGAAGAAGGCCGGACCTTCATCCATCCGTTTGAAGGCCCCCTCACCCTGCAGGGCACCGGGACCGCCGGGTTGGAATTCGTCAACCAGGTGCCGCGATTGGATGCGATGATTCTGCCCATCGGCGGAGGCGGTTTGTGCGCGGGATTCGGCGCGGCGCTCAAGCAAAGTTGGCCGGACATTAAAATTTACGGCGTGGAGCCGGAAGGCGCCCCCTCCATGTCCCTGAGTTTTGAACAGGGGAAACCAGTCACCCTCGACGGGATCGACACCATCGCCGACAGCCTCGCGCCGCCGAAAGCCGAACCGTATACGTTCTCCGTGTGCCGCCGCTTTGTGGATGACATTGTGCGGGTCAGCGACCAGCAATTGAAGGCGGCCATGCGGCATGTGTTCTACGGGTTGAAACTCGCGGTCGAGCCCGCCGGGGCGGCGGCCACCGCGGGTCTCCTCGGACCCTTAAAGGAAAACGTAAAAGGTCAACGGGTCGGCATCATCGTCTGCGGCACCAATATCGACCTGGACGATTTCCACCGCCTCATTTCCTGACCAGCGTACCGCTGGACCTGAGGCTTTTAATCGTTAGCGTTCAGCGGTTTTTTCTTAGCGCCTGATCATCTCTCAGTTTCCCTCACACGTAGTGTGACGAGCCCCCCGACCCAAAAACTCAAAGGGTTACAGCATAAAACCGCAGCCCTTTTTCTGGTGTAAGGTGGGGTCTGTTTGAATCGATCGGCGGCGAAAGGTCATCTTAACGGGTACCAAGTTTGAAACCCTCATTAATTCATAATTGATCGGAAACGCTGCATGGCCAAGTCGTCGCTGAAAGTGGAGGAAAACGTCGCGGGCAATTTTTATGTGGATTCGACCTGCATCGATTGCGGCGCCTGCCGGAGGTTCGCCCCGGCGTCGTTCGGAGAAACCGAAGATTATTCATTTGTCTACAGCCAGCCGCAAACGCCGGAAGACGAACGGGCGGCGCAACGATCCCTGCTGGCCTGCCCCACCGCCTCGATCGGTACCCATCAAAAAACCGATTTGAACCAGGCCAGGCAATCGTTTCCGCTGGAGCTGGTCCCGGGGGTTTATATCAACGGGTTCAACGCCCGCGACTCCTTCGGTGCGGACAGTTACTTTATCCGCCACGAGGAGGGTAACTGGCTGGTGGATTCGCCCCGCTTCACCCGACATCTGGTGAAAGCGTTTGAGGCCATGGGCGGGGTGGACACTATTTTCCTGACGCATCAGGACGACGTGGCCGACGCCCGCGACTATGCCCGGCACTTTGGTTGTCAACGCATCATTCACCGGTTGGACGCCGGCGCACAACAGGATGCCGAGATCATTGTGGATGGCGAGGCGGAGACGCACATCGGCCCGGGGACGATCATCTTCACTCCCGGCCACACGCGCGGGCATCAGGTATTGCTCTGGGAGGACCGGTATCTTTTTTCGGGCGATCATTTTTCCTGGTTGCCCAAATTAAATCATTTCGGTTCTTTCCGGGGCGTCTGCTGGTTTTCCTGGGACATTCAGATCGAGTCGGTTGAAAAGCTGAAACACTTTGAAAATGTGAACTGGGTGTTTCCGGGTCATGGGCACCGCGGGCAAGTGGGAGACAAACCCTTCCCGGAAGTCATTGACGAAGCCGTGGCGTGGATGAAAACCGTCCGGTGACGTTTTCACACCCCCGGTATTTTTATTAAAACAAACGGATGGACCCAGCTTTAACAAGTTGCGGTTCAGCGGTTTTCTCTTGGCGCTTTTTGTCGGTTCAGAACATTGGCCGTCCGCCCAGGACCGGGAGGTCAGGGTGAAGGTTTCGCCGCGAGGGTTTTGGCGCAACGGAAACCGGTGCCTTCGGCCCGTAATTGAAAATGCGAGTCGCGGCGGTGGGCGGACCGCAATTCCCCGGCGTTCTGGTTCCACGCGCCGCCCCGGTACACTTTATGAGTAATGGATTGCGCGCCGATGCAATCCACCCGCATGCACGCGTCCAGTTCCGACCGCGGACCCGGCGGGTCTTTTTCGGGGCTCACCAGATAGTAATTCTTTTCCACATCCATCCAATCCCGAATCCACTCGCCGACGTTGCCGGCCATATCGTAGAGGCCGAACGGATTGGCCGGGAAGGAGCCCACCGGCGCGGTGTGTTTGAATCCGTCGGTGACCCGGGGTTCCCGGATATTCAACGCGCAGACGCTGTCGCAGAAGTTGGCCTCTTTGCCGGAAACGGTGGGGCCCCAGTAAAACGGCGTGGTGGTTCCGGCCCGCGCGGCATATTCCCACTCGGCTTCCGTCGGCAGGTGCATCCCCAGTTTTTTACAATAATCGCCGGCCTCGTCCCACGTCAGGCTGTCGACCTGAAAGTCGGCGCCCACATTCTGCGACGGGTTGGTCCCCATCACCGCCTGGAAATTTCGTTGCCGCACTTCATATTTTCCCATCTGAAACGAGGACAGGCATACTTTATGAACCGGCCGCTCGTTGGGGTTGCCCTGGTCGCTTCCCATTTGAAAACAACCCGCGGGAATGACCACCATTTCCTCTTCCGACCGGCCGTGCTGGGTGGAGATGAGACTTTTCCGGACCTGGGCTTTCAACATCAGGGCCTGGTCCCGCGTGGCGGTGGGGATGCCGTGGTACTGGATCCGGGTTTTGCTTTTCGGCAATAATTTCATCTTGCCGGTTTTCAGGAAATATACCCGGTAGTGGGGCACCGGCTTGGCCGCGTGGCCCCGGATAAAGGCGTTGCCCGAAGATTTCTCCAGTGCGGAAGGGTCCACCGCCATCACCCGTTCATCCACGATTTCCGCTTCGTGGGATTGGGGATCGCCCTCGACGATGACCCGGACATTGCGCCCTTTGACGACGGGCATTTTTAGAATACGATCGATCAAGCCCTCCGCTTCCGCAAATTTTTTCAGTTTGATTTTCGTTTCGGCGAGGGCACGCAAGGCTTTGTAATCATCCGGCGCCTTGGCCACCACTTGGCCGAACCACTGTTCGGCCTCGGCGTATTTGCCCTCGCTGAAAGCCCTTTGGCCCGCAAGCAGAGGATCAGCCTCTTCCGTAAAGGCCGTCGCCACCTGTCCGGAAAACAGGACCGTCAGGCCCAGTGCCCATAACAACCTCGAATGAAAACCAAGTTTCATCAGTTAGATTCCTAATGTTTCGAAAAATTTGGTGCAACTATGCCGGAAATTAAAATGAAATGCGACTTATATTTAACCGGAAGCCCCGGGCGGTGGGG
>SMVT01000131.1 GCA_004357365.1 Nitrospina sp. | reverse complement strand
GATGGGATTCGACTGGCGCATCCATCTCGACGACGCATGGCAACAGATCGGCCATGGCACCCCGATCCAGGGCAACCTCGATCCAAACATCCTGTTCGCGCCGATTCCGGTGATCCGGGAAAAAGTAAACGACATCCTGAAACGGGCCGGGGGACGCGCCGGGCATATCTTCAATCTCGGGCACGGGATTCTACAACACACCCCGGTCGATCATGTCAAGGCGGTGGTGGACATGGTCCACGAATATCGCAATGAATAACCTCACGGTCTCACCCAAAAAAGTCAAAACCGCAGTCGTTCTGCTGGCGCATGGCGCCCCGCTGCGCATCCAGGATATTCCCCGCTACCTGAAAAATATTCGCGGCGGCACCAACTCGTCGTTGGAAGTCATCCGGGAAGTGGCCGACCGCTACCGGCAAATCGGCGGGCGTTCGCCTTTGTTGGACATCACCACCGCGCAGGCCGAAGCGCTGGAGCAATTCCTCAATCAGGAGGAAGACGAATTCAAGGTGTATGTCGGGATGCGGACTTGGAGTCCCACTATCCAGGAGGCGGTGAACCAGGCCCTGCGCGACCGCCCCCAACGGCTGGTGGCACTGTGCCTGGCCCCGCATTACAGCCGGTGGAGCACCGAACGCTATCAGCAGGCGTTTGAGGAGGCGTTGGCGGGTTGGAAAACTAAAGACCTCGAAATTCAATTCATCACCCGCTGGCCGAACCAGCCGCGCCTGATCGACGCGTTCGTGGAACGCTACCGGGCCGCCGCCGGGGATTTAAAAGCCAAGGGGAAGAAAAACGTTCATACCATTTTTACCGTGCACAGCATTCCCGCCGATTCGGTGGCGGAGTATGGCGATCCCTATGTCGAGGAATACGGCAAAACCCTGAAAGGCATTTTGCAACAGGTCGACATTCCTGACTGGCACCAGGCCTACCAGAGCCAGGGCATGATTCCCGTCCCCTGGCTGGCGCCGAGTGTGGAGGAAACGCTGGACAAAATCGCCGACGCCGGCGGGAAAACCGTGCTCATTGTTCCCGTGGGTTTCGTGTGCGACCATATCGAAATTCTGTACGACATCGACATCGCTTTCAAACAATACGCCGCCGGGCGCGGCATTGAATTATACCGGACCGAATCGCTCAACACCTCTCCCCTGTTCACCGAAGCGCTGGCGGCTGTGGTCTGGGAGCATCTGGTTTGAATCGAACCGATACGGGCGCGCCATCTCCCGGAAATGATAAGCGGGTGCGGATAACGGTCAACCCTTAATCTGATATGTTTTCCGACGAACTCAATCCACAACAATGGGAAGCGGTCCGGCACACCGAGGGTCCGGTGCTGGTGGTCGCGGGCGCCGGGTCGGGCAAAACGCGGGCCATCACCTATCGCATCGTTTACCTGATCCGTGAAAAGCAGGTGCCGCCGGAGTCCATCCTCGCCATCACCTTCACCAACAAGGCGGCGAAGGAGATGCTCGACCGCGTGTACCAGAAACTGGAATCGTGCGAGACCTATCCCTGGATCAGCACCTTTCACTCGTTTTGCCTTAAGCTTCTGCGCCACCACATTCATGAACTGGGCTACAGCAACGACTTCGTGATCTACGACAACCAGGATCAGTTGTCGCTGGTCAAAAAATGCATGAAAGCCGCGAACGTAAATGAAGAGGCGTTTGCTCCGCGGACCCTTCTCGGTCACATCGGCGGATTCAAAAACGATTACCTGTTCGCCAGCGACCTTCGGCTGGACACGTATTCCTACGGGCACCAGCTGAAAGCGGCGGAGGTGTATCCGTTGTACCAGCAGGCGTTGCGCGACAACAACGGGCTCGACTTCGACGATCTGTTGATGTTGACCGTCCATCTTCTGCGCAATCATCCTGCCATCAAAGAATATTACAATAACCGGTTCCGTTACTTGCTGGTCGACGAGTTTCAGGATACGAATGTCACCCAGTACAACCTGGTGCGGCTATTGGCGGATAGCCATCAGAACGTGTGCGTGGTGGGCGACGAGGATCAGAGCATTTACCGCTGGCGTGGAGCCAACATCGAAAATATCCTGCACTTTGAAAAGGATTTTCCGAACACGCGGGTCATCAAGCTGGAGCAGAATTACCGGTCGACGCAGAACATCCTCACCGCGGCGGCGGCGGTGGTTAAGGAAAATGTCGCGCGCAAGGATAAAACCCTGTGGACGGACAATGCTGTCGGGGCGAAAATAATTTATTACCGGGCGGAGGCCGATATCGGCGAGGCCCGCGCGGTGTGCGAGCGCATTCAGCAATGGGCGAACGAGGATGGGCTCTCCTTCAACGATATGGCGGTGCTGTACCGCACCAACGCGCAATCGCGGGTGGTGGAGGATCAACTGCGCCAGCTGGAAATGCCCTATCAGGTGGTCGGCGGTCTCAAGTTTTACGAGCGCAGGGAGATCAAGGACATCCTCGCTTATATGCGGGTGGTGCTGAATCCCGCCGACTCGGTTTCTCTGAAACGCATCGTCAACGTGCCGGTGCGGGGCATCGGCAAGTCGTCCCTCGAGAAAGTGGAAGCGTATTGCGGCCAACACGGCCTGTCCCTGCTGGAGGGTCTCAGGCAGGCCGAATCCAAAAAAATTGTGTCCACCGGGCCGGGGAAAAAAATCGCGCAGTTCGTGGCTCTCATGGATCAACTGCACACGATTTATGAAGAGCGGGCGGCGGCGGAGTTTTTGAATGAAATTCTGGCGCGCACCGGTTACATGGCTAAACTCGAAAAAGAGAAAACCGTCGAAAACCAAAGCCGCCTGGAAAACCTCAACGAATTATATTCCGCCGTCGAGCAGTTCGGCGAAGATCATCGGGACGAATCCCTGCGCGAGTTTCTGGACACCACCGCGCTGGTATCGGATCTCGATCATCTCGATGACAGCCGAGGCGTTCTGCCGCTGATGACGCTTCATACCTGCAAGGGTCTCGAGTTTGAGGGCGTGTGCATGATCGGCCTCGAGAACGGCCTGTTGCCGCACGCCAGCTCCATGTCCAGCACCGAGGAATTCGAAGAGGAACGGCGTTTGTGTTACGTCGGCATCACCCGCGCCAAAAGCCGGCTGATGCTGACCAACGCGCGGCGGCGGCGGATTTACGGCAATATCTGCAATTACCAGCCGTCGGATTTCCTCACCGCCATTCCCGGCGAGGTTTTAGAAATGGAGATGGCGGCGAGAGGGTACGAGGCCCGGCCGTCTTATGCCTATGGCCGTCGGTTGGCGGTGGCCCTGCCGGAGCCGGTGGCGCGGGTGTCCGCCGAGAACGGCGAGTATTGTGTCGGCACCAAAGTCCTGCATCCCAAGTTCGGCTCCGGCGTGGTGGTCAACCGCGAAGGCAACGCGGACGACCTCAAGGTGGTGGTGTTTTTCAAAAAGGCCGGGAAGAAAAAGCTCGCCGTCAACCACGCCAATCTCATCGTGGTATAATTCCCCTTTCACATCGCTATTTAATTTTTTAATTCCTAACCCGTAAACGGCACGTTAATCAGGGTGCCGTGAGGAGGTTGTATGTATTCAATCCATCGGCGGTTTGTGATGTGTGGGGTGGTTTTGCTGGTTCTCTTGTTTGCCGGGTCTTCCGTCTGGGCGGGGGACGCGGTGCCGTTCTCCGGCAACGTCAAAAAAGTGATCGTGGCCAAGAACAAGGTGGCCATTAAGGACCCGGCCACCAAAAAACGGTTCACCGTCGTGGTGAACGAGAAATCCAAATTGACCGGCCTGTCCGGGATCAGCGATCTCAAGAAGGGGGATGCGGTGTCGGGGCAGTACGTGGTGAACGACAAGGGGTTGTACGTGGTCACCGAGATGACCAAAAAGTAGCGGCTTTATCCGGTCGCCGGTTGGGAGTGCCCGTCGAGGACGGCCAGCAGTTTGGATTTGTGTTGCGGCCACACGCGCAAATCCAGAGTGACTGATGTCTGGTGATAGTCCTCTTTGACGATCAGGGCGTGTTTCCTGATTTTCTGGATCAGATTGTTCTGCGGGTAGGGGAGTTCCACCCGGTAGGGCAACAGATTCGCCTCGTATTGTTTGACGATGGCCTTCCGGAGATCGTCCATTCCCAGTCCCTGGCGGCAGGAGACGAACACCGCTTCCGGGTACTGCCGACGCATGTGGTCCAGGGTATCGCTGTCCCCGGCCATTCGATCGATCTTGTTGAAGACCCGCACCATCGGCAATGCGTCCGCCCCCATCTCGCGAGTGAGTTCTTCGGCGATGCGCAACTGTTCCTGGAAGTTGGGATGGCTGATGTCCACCACGTGCAGAAGCAGGTTGGCGTTGCGGATTTCGTCGAGCGTGCTTTTGAACGACGCCACCAGATCGTGCGGCAGTTTGTCGATCAGCCCGACGGTGTCCGCCAGCAGGATGGGATAGGGAAAATTCTTTTTCACCTTGCGTACGGTGGAGTCGAGCGTGGCGAACAGTTTGTCTGCCACCAGAGTGTGGGTGCCGGTGAGGCAGTTCATCAGGGTGGACTTGCCGACGTTGGTGTAGCCCACCAGCGACACCTGATACGCGCCCCGGCGCGCCTTTCTTTGTGTTTGCCGTTCACGTTGAATCTGTTTCAGTTTTTTATTGAGTTTGGCGATCTGGTCGCGGATGCTGCGCCGGTCCAACTGAATCTGCGTTTCACCGACGTCCTTCATACCGATGCCGCCCCGTTGCCGGGAGAGATGGGTCCACATCCGGGTGAGGCGGGGCAGGGCGTATTGCAGACGCGCCAGTTCCACCTGCGTTTTGGCTTCGCGCGTGCAGGCGTGGTCCTTGAAAATTTCGAGGATGATCCACGGCCGGTCCACCACGCCGCATTTCAGAATATTTTCCAGGTTGCGGGTTTGCGCCGGGGTGAGGGTTTCGTCGAAGATCACCGCGTCGGCTTGGTGGTGTTTCACGGCGGTGACCAGCTCGTCGACCTTGCCTTTGCCGATGAAGGTTTTCGGGTTGATGGACGCCAGCCGCTGGGTGAAGTGTCCGACCGGCTGGTAATGAGCGGTGCGGGCCAGTCCTTCCAGTTCATCCAGGGAATGCCCGGTGCTGCCGTTGCCGGTGATGTCCACACCGACCAGCAGCGCTTTGAGCATGGTGGTCTTTTTAGGACTTTGAGGAATGGGGTGCGTCTTCATTTAACGTCATTATAT
>SMVT01000130.1 GCA_004357365.1 Nitrospina sp. | reverse complement strand
GCCTTCCTCCCGCAACGCGAAGGAGGCATGCACGCAACAGTAATCGAATTCGATTCCCTGACCGATCCGGTTGGGTCCGCCGCCGAGGATCATAATTTTTTTCCGGTCGGAAGGATTGGCCTCGCATTCTTCTTCATAAGTGGAATACAGATACGGGGTATGCGCCTCAAATTCCCCGCCGCAGGTGTCCACGCGTTTGTAGACGGGAAGGATGCCCGCCGACTGTCTTCTTTGATTGACCTCGGTTTCCCGGCACTTTAAAAGTTTGGCCAGGAACAAATCGGAAAAGCCCATTTGCTTCGCCTTGCGCAGGTCTGCGTCCGACAGTTGATCGAGTCCCCCGGCTTGGATGAGGGTCTCCTCAAAATCCACAATTTCTTTCAGGTTGAACAGGAACCAGGGGTCCACAGCGGTGATCCGATGAATTTCATCGACCGAAATCCCGCGCCGGAGCCCGGCGGCGATGTGCCAGAGCCGGTCCCAATGCGGGAGCGCCAGCATTTTCTTGAGCTTTATCAGGTTGCCTTCGCTTTCATGATGCACCTCCCCGCCGAATTCGAAATCCTCTTCCAGTCCCGAAATGCCGATCTCCAGGGACCGCAGGGCTTTCTGGAGAGCCTCTTTAAAGGTTCGGCCGATGGCCATCACTTCCCCCACGGATTTCATTTGGGTCGATAACAGGGGAGGGGTCTTGAAAAATTTTTCAAAAGTGAAGCGGGGAATTTTCACCACACAATAATCCAGAGTCGGTTCGAAAGACACGGGGGTGACCTGGGTGATGTCGTTGCGGATTTCGTCCAACGTGTAACCGACGGCGAGCTTGGCGGCGATTTTGGCGATGGGAAAGCCCGTGGCCTTGGACGCCAGCGCCGAGCTTCGCGACACGCGGGGATTCATTTCGATCACCACCATTTCCCCGTTGTCCGGGTTGACCGCGAATTGAATATTGGAGCCTCCCGTTTCCACACCGATTTCCCGGATGATATCGATCGCCGCGTTGCGCATGATCTGGTATTCCTTGTCAGTGAGCGTTTGCGACGGGGCCACGGTAATGCTGTCACCGGTGTGGATGCCCATCGGATCGAAATTTTCGATGGAGCAGACGATGACCACGTTGTCCTTGATGTCGCGCATCACCTCCAGTTCATATTCTTTCCACCCCAGCAGGGACTTTTCGATCAGGATGCGTTGTGTGGGGCTGACGCTGAGCGCCCACTCGGCCGTCTTTTCAAAATCCGCTTCGGTGTAGGCGATGCCGCTACCCGATCCCCCCAGGGTGAACGACGGCCGGATGATCGCGGGAAACCCGGTCTCGCGGACCACCTGCCAGGCCTGCTTGACCGATTCGGCATAACCGCCCGGAGCCACCTGCAGGCCGATACGGTCCATCGCTTCATTGAACTGCTTGCGGTCCTCCGCCTTGTGGATAGTCTCGACATTGGCGCCGATCATTTCGACATGGTGTTTTTCGAGCACCCCCATTTCCGCCACCGCGAGGGCGGTGTTGAGGCCGGTTTGGCCGCCCATAGTTGGGAGCAGGGCGTCGGGTTTCTCTTTTTCGATGATGCGGGCCACGATCTCGGGAGTGACCGGCTCCACGTACGTTTTATGCGCGAACTCCGCATCGGTCATGATGGTGGCGGGATTGCTGTTCACCAGAATGATCTGGTACCCATCCTCCTTCAGGGCCTTGCAGGCCTGGGTTCCCGAGTAATCAAATTCGCACGCCTGGCCGATAATGATCGGGCCGGCCCCGATGATCAATATCTTTTCAATGTCGGTTCGTTTGGGCATCAGTCTTGATAAATGTCGCGGACATCGATTTGCCGGGACCGCTCCCACTTCAGGTTCATGTACGAAAGCTTGCGGATGAAGGCAAACCGGTTGTGGTGGTGTTCCCCTTCGATGACCACGGTCCTCAGTTCGCGCAACTGCTGTTCCAAGTCCGAAATTTGCGTTTCCAGTTGCTCTTTCGGGCTTTCCAGTTTGGCGATTTCCTCTTTAAGGGACTGGATTTTTTTTTCTTTGGTGACACCTGCAAATTTTCCGTTTAACTTTTCAATTTTGGCGGTGATTTTGCTCATTTTCTTCCGGGGAATGGCGATGTCTTTGAGGAGGCGCTTTTCACGGGAGAGAGCTTCTTTCTCCTGAGTGTTTAAACTCTTAACCTTGGCCCAGATAAATCCGGCGGTGGCCTTGGGGTGATAACAAAAATGATCGGTAAAATAAAATTGGCCCTTGTACGGAATGAGTCGTCCTTCGAAAATATCATCGAAATTGAACAGGGTGGACCCCTGGGTTTCAAGCACCTGGTATTTGAGATCGTTCATAATATCCACAACGAAGACACAATCGCTTTTGATCTTTTTTGCGATAAACAATCCGTGGATGCTTTTGGAGATTGCTTCCGCCAGTTCCTTTTTTTCGGGATCGATAGACCGGTCGAGGTTTTGCAGGTAATGCTGAAGAGGGGTCAAGCCGGAGTCGGGAGCGGCGCGATCGAAGGTATACCACTCGAGAAAGGAGCCTATCCGGGACTCATAGGATTTATCGTCTTCAAAAATTTTACCGGAAATTTCCTGGAAATCCTTTTTGGCTTCAAAAATGTCTTCCGGGCGATGGGTTCGGGTGATTTCTTCGATCAGTTGGTCGATGTCTTCACGAATCATCGGTTTTCCTTCATCAACGTTACGAAATCCTGAAACAGGTAGGACGAGTCCTGTGGCCCCGGCGAGGCTTCGGGATGATATTGAACGGAGGACACGGGGTATTTCTTGTGGCGGATGCCTTCGACCGTGCGGTCATTCAAATTGATGCAGGTGATCTCTACGTCGTCGCTTCCGGTCTGATCGTCCACCGCGAACCCGTGGTTTTGGGAAGTGATCTCGACCTTGCGTTTGCCCAGGTCCATGACCGGCTGGTTACTGCCGTGATGGCCGAACCGGAGTTTATAGGTTTTACCGCCGAGAGCCAGATTCAGAATCTGATGCCCGAGACAAATGCCGAAAATGGGAACTTTGCCGATGAGCGCCCGTACGTTTTCAATTGCGTAAGGAACGGCCGCCGGATCGCCCGGACCGTTGGACAAAAACACGCCGTCCGGTTTCATTGCCAGCACGGTTTCCGCCGGGGTGGTGGCGGGAACCACTTGGACTTTACAGCCCACCTGCGTCAGCCGGCGGAGAATGTTCCGCTTGATCCCGAAATCGTAAGCCACCACGGAGAAGTAATCCCCCGTGCCGTTATGGGAGATGCGGGAGTACCCCTGCTTGATATTCCAGTCACCCTGGTCCCAGTCGTAAGGTTCCCGGCAGGTCACCTCCTTGACCAGATCTTTGCCTTCCATGCCGGGGGCCGCCTGGGCCTTTTCAATGAGGGCCGCGGGATTGGGGAGATCGTTAGAGATGATGGCCTGTTGGGCTCCCCGGTCGCGGATATGGCGGGTCAGAGCGCGGGTGTCGATCCCCTGAAGCCCCACCACGCCGTGCCTTTTCAGAAACTCATCCAGCGTCTCCCGGGACCGCCAGTTGCTGGGAATGGGGCTCAGCTCCTTGATAATGAACGCGCTCAAATAAGGCCGGTCCGATTCAAAATCTTCCGGGTTGATGCCGGTGTTTCCGATCAGCGGATAGGTCATCAGCACCATCTGGCCGCAATAGGATGGATCGGTCAGCACTTCCTGATAGCCGGTCATGCTGGTATTGAAAACCACCTCACCTTCGGCTTCGCCCATGGCGCCGCATAGGGTTCCCCTGAATGTTTTACCGTCGGCCAGTGCCAGTATGCCTTCCATATTGAATCCGATATTACCTAGAAATTACTTTAATAAATATATTATATTTAATTTGAATATATAACTTTTCCGTTAAAAATTGTGTGCCGGACCTGGCCCCGGACCTGCCACCCGTCAAAGGGGGAGTTTTTGCTCTTCGATTTAAACCGGCTGGCCTCGACCGTATATTCATGATGGGGATCGAAGACCACGACATCCGCCTGTTTGCCTACGCCCAGGGCGCCCTGATCGAGCTTAAAAATTTCCGCCGGGCGTGAAGTCAGTTTGGCCACCAGTTGCGGAAGTGTCAGGATGTTTTCATCCACCAGGCGAAGACTGAGGGGAAGAGCGGTTTCCAGCCCCACGATTCCGAAACAGGCGCTATGATAATCTGCCTGCTTGTCCACCAGATCGTGCGGGGCGTGGTCGGTTGCAATTATATCAATAGTTCCGTCTTTCAGTCCCGCTTTAATTGCATCGATGTCGCTTTGGGTTCTGAGCGGCGGGCTCATTTTGGTGTTGGTGTCGTATCCCCGGACTGACTCGTCGGTCAAAGTGAAATGATGAGGCGCCACCTCGCAGGTCACCGGCAACCCCTGGGCCTTGGCCCGGCGGACCAGCTCCACCGATTCGCCACTGCTGATGTGGGCCACGTGCAGGCGGCCTCCGGTTTTTTCGAGCAGGGCGATGTCCCGGTACACCATGATATCTTCCGCCTCGGTGGGCATTCCCTTCAACCCCAGTTCGGTGGACACGCGGCTCTCGTTCATGCATCCGCCCTTAGTCAGGTCAAGGATTTCGCTGTGCTGAATCAGGGGCAGGTCGAACATCCGGCTGTACTCCAGAGCATGGCGCATGACCTGGTTGTTCATCACCGGCCGCCCGTCGTCCGAAAAGGCGATGACCCCGGCCTCCTTCAAATCTCCCATATCGGACAACGTTTCTCCCTTAAGCCCGCGGGTGATGGCACCGATGGGGAGCGCCTGGATCTTGCCATGGGCCCTGGCCCGGGAGATCATCAGTTCGGTGACCGAACGGTTGTCATTGACCGGATCAGTATTGGGCATCATGGCGACAGTGGTGAATCCCCCGGCGGCGGCGGAATCGCATCCGGTCTCGATGGTTTCCTTGTACTCGAAACCGGGTTCCCGGAAGTGGACGTGCATGTCCATAAACCCCGGCGCCACGACGCAGTCTTTGGCGTCGATGATCTTTGCCGAACCGGCATCCCTGGCCGAAATTTTGCCTCTGGGCGCGACCGCCTGGATGAGCCCCTTGTCGATCAGGACATCGTATTCGCCGTCCAGGTTGTTGGCGGGATCGATCACCCGTCCGTTTTTAATGATCAGTTTCACTGCCGCCTCCCAGCAAAAGATACATCAGCGCCATCCGCAGGGCGACGCCGTTATTGACCTGATCGAGAATAACCGAATGCGGTCCTTCCATGACGTCCAGCGCGATTTCCACCCCGCGGTTGACCGGGCCGGGGTGCATGATCAGGATATTCTTCCGGCTGTGTTTCAATTTGTCCACGGTCAGGCAAAACAGGTTCGAGTATTCCCGGAAACTTGGAAACAAACCCTCATTCTGTCGTTCCAGCTGAATCCGGAGCATCATGACCACATCCACCTGGGAAACGGCCTGCTCCAGGTCGTGCAGCACCTTAACGCCGAGACATTCCATACCGACCGGGATCATGGTCGGGGGGCCCACCACGGTGACTTCCATCCCGCATTTGAGCATGGCGTGGATATTGGACCGCGCCACGCGGCTGTGCGCGATGTCCCCGACAATGGCCACCTTCAAGCCGGCAAGTTGTTGGGTGTGTTCGCGGATGGTGAGCAGGTCCAGCAACGCCTGCGTCGGGTGCTCGTGTGCCCCATCCCCGGCGTTGATCACCGGGCATTTGATATGTGAAGCGATCATGTGCGGCACGCCCGAAATCGAGTGCCGCACGATCAGGATGTCGGGGTTCATCGCTTCCAGATTGTAGGCGGTGTCGATCAGGCTTTCACCCTTCACCGTACTGCTGGTGGAGCTGGAAATGTTGATGACATCCGCGCTCAACCGTTTGCCGGCAATTTCAAACGACGTGCGGGTGCGCGTGCTGGCCTCGAAAAACAGGTTGATGATGGTCCTTCCGCGCAGGGTGGGCACCTTTTTGATCTTCCGGGTCGACACTTCCTTGAAGGACACCGCCGTGTCCAGAATGCCTTCGATCTCCTCCAGGCTGAGCTGCTGGGTTCCTAAAATGTCTTTGGCTGCCAGATTCATAACTTTATTCTTTGTTATCGATCACGATGACCTGATCTTCCGGGTCTTCCCCGGTCATTTGAACCTTGACCGTCATGCTTTTTGAAGTCGGAATATTTTTTCCGACAAAATCGGGCCGAAAGGGCAGTTCCCGGTGGCCGCGGTCGATCAAAACCGCCAGGAGCACCTGGGCCGGCCGTCCGAAATCCATCAGCGCATCGATGGCCGCGCGTATGGTCCTCCCCGTAAACAGCACGTCGTCGCACAGCACCACTTTTTTGCCGTCGATGGCAAACGGGATGTCGGTGTCCCGCAAGACTGGTTTGTCCTTGCCGGTGGCCAAATCGTCCCGGTACAGCGTGATATCGAGAATGCCCATATCGAGGGTGACCTTTTCAATGTCCTTGATCTTCTCCCCCAGGCGGCTGGCCAGCAGGACCCCCCGAGTACGGATCCCGACCAACGCCAGATCACGTGTCCCCTTGTTTTTTTCGAGGATTTCGTGAGCGATGCGGGTGATCGCCCGGTTCATTTCCTCGGCGTTCATCAGTAAATTATTCATGCGGTGCCGCCCGGCTTGGGACAAAAAAAATCCCCCTCAGGACAAATCCTGCGGAGGAAACCCTATTCTGCCTATAATATAAAGTGCGTTCATGGCGCGATCCCTTGACAATCTCTCGGGACTGTCTTAAAGAGGTCTATGTTAAGATTGAATATAATAACCGGGGTCAACCAAGTCAAGAAAAATCATGAAAAAGCTCATTAAAAAGAAAAAAGTAGTGCGCATCGGCCGGGTTTACACGAAAACCGGGGATAAAGGCGAGACCTCGCTGGTCGGGGGTATCCGCATTGCCAAGGATCATCCCCGCATGGAAGCTATCGGCACGGTCGACGAGTTGAATTCCCTGGTCGGGTTGGTGCGCACCTTCAACAGTCAAAAACCGGTTTCGGACCGCCGCGATAAATTCGACGGTATTCTGCAGACTCTCCAGCAATGGCTGTTCGACCTCGGGCATGAGCTGGCCTGCGACCCGAAAAATCCTCCCAAAAAAGGGCAGGTGGCCACCATGACGGAACAGCAGGTGCAATGGCTGGAACAGGTCATCGACACCATGAACGAAGAGCTGGAACCGCTGGACAGTTTTGTTTTGCCGGGAGGCACGCCGGTCAACGCGTTTTTGCATCAATGCCGGACGGTGTGCCGGCGGGCCGAGCGGTGTATGGTGACCCTCAGCCGAAAAGAGGCAGTGGGGGCTCATGCAATCGCCTTCATCAACCGGCTGTCCGACACCTTTTTCGTGTTCAGCAGATGGGTCGCCTGCACCATGGGCGAAGAAGAGGTGCTGTGGGATCCGTCCAGCTCGGTCAACCAGGATTGGAAATGGAAATGAGGAGGGG
>SMVT01000129.1 GCA_004357365.1 Nitrospina sp. | reverse complement strand
CGAAACGACAAACGCTGGTTCAGCAAGGTCAGCGAAATGACCGACCTGGATGTGAAATCGATCGCCTGTCTGCCCCTGCTTTTGAGCGGCGTGATCATTGGCGTGGTGCAGTTTCTGGACAAGCAGGATGACAGCATTTATTCCGAGCAGGACATGACGGTGCTGGAACGCTTTTCCAAAATCATGGCCATGTTTTTCGAGGTCAGCCGCAGCAACGAAATTTTGGGGGAGGAATTTGACCGGCTCCAGGAGAAATACCGCCAGCGCTACACCATTGTCGGCGAGAGCCAGGGAATCCGGAAATGCATCGCCCACTCGGAAAAAGTTTCCAATTCCAAGGCGGCGATTCTGATCACCGGAGACAGCGGTACCGGCAAGGAATTATTCGCGCATTTGATCCATGACCGCAGTCTGCGCCAGACCAAACCGTTTGTGTCCATCAGTTGCGGCGCCCTGCCTGCTTCGATACTGGAGCGCGAATTGTTCGGCCACGAAAAGGGCGCCTTTACGGGAGCGGACAGCCTGAAGATCGGACTGTTTGAGGCCGCCGACGGCGGCACCCTGTTTCTCGACGAGATCGGAGAGATGCCGCTGGCCATGCAAGTCAAACTTCTACGGGTGATTCAGGAGGAAGCGTTTTTAAGGCTGGGCAGCACCAACCTCACGGAAGTGGATGTCCGAATCATTTCCGCGACCAATCAGGATCTGGACAAAATGGTGGCCGAGGGCAGATTTCGCCAGGACCTGTATTACCGCGTCAACGTCATCAACATTCATCTGCCTGCATTACGCGACCGCAAAGAGGACATTCCTGATCTGGTCAATTTTTTCATACGCAAACACACTCCGGAAGGCGAAAAACCCAAAAAACTTCAAAAGGGGCTGACCTCGTTCCTGGAAGGATACCACTGGCCCGGCAATATCCGCCAGTTGGAAAACGCGCTGGAGCGGGCCATCGTTCTGGAGGATGGCGATGAGCTGACTCCCGATGCCTTTGCCTTTGAGTCCACCCAGCAACCCATCGAGATCAATGTCGGCTCCACCCTGAAAGACGCCAGCGATTCCTTCAGAAAATCGTTCATTGCCAGCACCCTCCAATCGACCAAGGGCAACCGGACCCAGGCCGCGAAAATCCTGGAGGTCCAGCGGTCTTACCTGTCCCGTTTGATCAAGGAGTTAGGAATCAGCTGATCCGCATTACCCTGCCACCCGGCGGTTTCATTGACGTCAAAGCGAGCCGAGAACCGTTATGAGCCTGAGCAGTCCACGGGATTTCATCACTGAAGATGAAACCATCTTTTCCCTCCCGAAAATCTATTTCGAACTTCAGGAAGCGCTGAACGATCCCGACAAAACGTTTCAGGATATCGGAGACATCATCAGTTGCGACCCCGCCCTCACCGCGCGCCTGCTCAAAATCGTCAACAGCCCCTTTTTCGGGTTCCCGTCGGAAATCGAAACCATCTCCCACGCCATTTCCATCATCGGCATAAACCAACTGACTGACCTGGCTCTGGCCACTCTGGTGATCTATCAGTTCCGGGGCATCCCCAACAGCCTGTTCAACATGCAGAAATTCTGGCGGCACAGCATGGCCTGCGGTGTGGCGGCGCGCTCGATCGCCGAATTCCGGGGCGAGAAAAACGTCGAGCGGTTCTACCTGGCCGGTATCCTGCACGACATCGGCCAGCTGGTGATATTAAAAAAAGAACCGGCCCTGGCCCGCGACGCATTTTTCAGGAGCAAGGAACAACAGGAAAATATTTACCAGTCCGAGCGCGAACTGATGGGATTTGACCACGCCGACGTCGGCGGCGAACTGCTGAAAGCCTGGGAACTGCCGCCCCGCCTGGTGGAGGCGGTGGCGTTTCATCATCAACCCCAGGCGGCGAAACGGTATCCCTTCGAGGCGGCCGTCATCCACACCTCCGATTATATTGTGCACGTCCTTAAGGTCGGCAGTGACGCCGAGTTCAGCGAACCGCAATTGTATTCCAAAAGCTGGGACATCATCGGACTCGACGCGGACGATTTTGAATTCATGAAGGACAAGGTGAAGCGCCAGTACGAAGACCTGGTCCGCATGTTTTTCGGCGATTCCTGATCCGCGGTCACACTTCGAGGGGTTTTTCATCAAAAGGCAAGAGGTAGAATCCCCCTAACCCCCTTTACAAGGGGGGACATATGCTCCCCTTTCTCCGAAGAAACCTTTGCATAACACAGGTTTTAAAAAATCCTTCCCTTACTGAAGGGAGGACACAGGTGGGGTTGTGCAGGATGTTGAAAACCTTCTAAAATCAAGGTCAGGGACACCATAACCTCCCCTGTAGGAATACGCGCGTTGCCAATTGAATTACTTATGCAAAGGTCTCTTTCCGAAGGGTTCTGAGGGGCTTTTTCCTCCCTCACATTTAATCCCGGTTCTGGTACTATGAGGCGCCCGATGAAATTCTGCAAATCCCCAAATGGAATAAGGTGGAGTGATGGATGTGATGACCCTGATCGACGGCAAAAAGGTTTCGGCGGAAATCAAGGAACAGGTGGCGGCGGAGACCGGGAGGTTGCAACAGCAAACCGGCAAAGTCCCAGGACTGGCGGTGGTGCTGGTGGGCGAAGACCCGGCTTCGGCGGTCTACGTCAAAAACAAAAACAAAACCTGCGCGAACATGGGATTTCAATCGTTCTCGCACACACTCGCCGCCGATACCGAAGAAAAAGAATTGCTGAAGCTGATCGCCGAGTTGAACGCCAATCCGGAGGTCAACGGCATTCTCGTGCAACTGCCGCTACCGGCTCATATCAACGCACCCAAGGTGCTGGAGGCGGTCGATCCGAAAAAGGATGTCGATGGCTTTCATCCGGTCAACGTCGGTATCCTGACCAGCGGCGGAAATGGGCCGGCGCCCTGCACCCCGGCCGGCATCATCGCGATGCTGGACTTCTATAAAATCGGAATCGAGGGCAAGCAAGCGGTGATCCTCGGCCGCAGCAACATCGTCGGCAAGCCGATAGCTTCCCTGCTGTTGAAGCGCCACGCCACGGTAACCATCTGCCACTCCCGCACGCGCGACCTGCCCGCCGTGGCGCGGTCGGCCGACATTCTGGTTGCCGCCATCGGCAAACCGCGCTTCGTCACACCGGACATGGTCAAAGAAGGCGCGGTGGTCATCGACGTCGGCATCAACCGGGTCGACGGCAAACTGGTGGGCGACGTCGATTTCGAAAAGGAGGTGGAGAAGGCGGCGTTCATCACACCCGTGCCCGGCGGAGTGGGGCCGATGACCATCGCCATGCTGATGAAAAATACGCTGAACGCATTTAAAAAAGCCAACAACCTTTAACCCCTTCGGGTTTATGAACCACCGGACTCACACATTCCTTTCGTATTAACCGATGACCCAGACGCAATCACAAACCGCAGGACACATTCCGGAGGAACAGCCGCACGTCTACTCTGTCAGCGAAATCACGCGGGACGTGCGGGCGATCCTCGAGGCGGCGTTTGAAACGGTATGGATCGAAGGCGAGATTTCCAATTTCCGGCTGGCTGCCTCCGGTCATGCTTATTTCGTGTTGAAAGACCTCAAGGCGCAGATCAAATGCGTTCTGTTCCGCGGACAGCGCGTGGGCATGAAGTTCACCCCGCAAGACGGCGACCAGGTGCTTCTGCTGGGACGCGTCACCGTGTACGAAGCGCGCGGCGATTATCAGGTCATCGTCGAAGCCGTGGAGCCCAGGGGCCTGGGCGCCCTGCAGAAGGCGTTCGAACAGCTCAAGGAAAAACTGGCGAAAGAGGGCCTGTTCGACAAAGACCGCAAACAGCCGCTTCCGGAAATGCCGTGGAAGATCGGCATCGTCACCTCTCCCGCCGGCGCGGCGATCCGCGACCTGATCCACGTCATTCGAAGGCGCAATCCCAAGACCTCGGTCTTGTTGTATCCCGCCAAGGTGCAGGGCGATGGCGCGGCGGAAGAGATCGCCCGGGGCATCCACGAACTGAACCAACGGAAAGACATCGATGTGATTATCATCGGGCGCGGCGGCGGGTCCATTGAAGACTTGTGGGCCTTCAACGAGGAAGCCGTCGCCCGCGCCATCGCGCAATCGAAAATTCCCGTGGTGTCCGCCGTCGGTCATGAAATCGATTTCACCATCGCCGATTTCGTCGCGGACCTGCGCGCACCTACGCCTTCAGCCGCGGCGGAGCTGGTGGTGCCGAAGTTGAACGACATCGTGCAGGATTTGCAATACCTCACCCACCAGATGATCGAGCGCATGGAGGAGGACATCGAGGATTACCGCGAGCGTCTGCGGAGTCTGATCGATCGCCGGTTTTTCCGCGAGCCGCGCCAGATTCTGGATGCGCCGGCACAACGCCTCGACGAAATGGTTCAGCGCCTGCTGCGCGGCCTCGACCAATGGGTGTTGGTCAAACGCGGCAACCTGACGCAGAGGGTGCACCGTTTGTTCCAGGCTTCGCCCAGTAAAAACATACAAGCGTTTTTCGAAAGGCGAACCGATCTGGTGGCGCGTCTTCTGCGGCGGCTGGAATCGCAAATTAAACTCAAAATTGAAAAACTGGACGGCGCGGCGAAACGTCTCAACGCGCTCAGTCCCCTCAACGTGCTGGACCGGGGCTACAGCATCACCACCTCGAACAAGACCGGCAAGGCGGTGACCTCCAGTCAACAGGTGAACAAAGGCGACACGGTGCGCATCCGTCTGGCCAAAGGCCAGCTGGACGCTACGGTGGATGAAACGATAGAATAAGGATCGGGAGAAACGTTATGGCTGAAATTAAATTTGAAAAGGCGATGAGCCGCCTCGAGAAGATCGTTGAGGAATTGGAAAAGGGCGAGCTGGACATCGACAGGTCCCTGGAAATTTTTGAGGAAGGGATCAAGATGTCGCGCGTCTGTTCCAAAAAACTCAACGAGGCGGAACAGAAAATCGAAAAGCTCACCAAAAACCAGAAAGGCGAGTTGGTGGCGGAGTTGTTCCCCGTCGGGGACCAGGACGACCGGGATGACGACGATTAAAAAACTCCGCCTCGACCAACTGCTGGTAAAAAAAAACTGGTCACCTCGCGCGAGCGGGCGCAGAGCCTGATTCTCGCGGGCCGGGTCCGCATCGGTGATGAACCGGCGGACAAGCCGGGGCGCAGGGTGGCGGAGGATGCCGCCGTTTCGGTGCAGGAAGATCCAAACCCTTATGTCAGCCGCGGCGGGTTGAAGCTGGCGCAGGCGCTTAAGGATTTCGGCGTCAATCCCGCGGGGCAGACGGCGGTGGACATCGGCGCGTCGACCGGCGGCTTCACCGATTGTCTCTTGCAACATGGCGCTGAAAAGGTGTTTGCCGTCGACGTCGGTTACGGTCAGCTCGACTGGAAACTGCAATCGGACGACCGGGTGGTGGTGGTCGACCGCAAGAACGCACGCCAACTTTCGCTGGACGAAATCGGCGGCGAGGCGCTGGATTTGGCGGTGATCGATGTCGCCTTTATTTCTCTTAAATTGATTCTTCCCGCTGTATTTAAAAATTTAAAGCCGGGCGGCCAGTGGATCGCGCTGGTCAAACCGCAGTTTGAAGTCGGCAAGGACGAAGTGGAGAACAAGGGCGTCATCACTGACCTGCACAAACATATGAAGGTATTGCTGGAGTTGAAACAATTTGTGGAAGACGCGGGTTGGTGTCTTCGCAATATCTGCCGCTCGCCCATCAAGGGTCAGAAGGGCAATCAGGAATATCTCATTCAGGGCACGCAGGAGAACACGGAGGACGGCGTGAACAAAACCCTTATCAGGAAAACAGTGGGCATATGATTTTAAGTGGCGACGATATTCACAAGGCGCTGGCGGAGGGGCGAATGATCATCGAGCCCGCTCCCCGCAAGGACGACATCGACACCACCTCCATCGACTTGCACATGGGCGAGCCGTTGTGGATCTGGGATCCGGAATTGACGCGGCCGGACAACGAGTATCTGAAAATCAACCTGGACGAATACGACTACCGGAAATTTTCGAAGCGCTATCAAGTGGAGGTGGCGAAACAGCCGTCCGGAAAATATCTGCTGGAGCCCAACCGGGTGTACCTGGGCTCCACCTTTGAAAAGGTCCGGTTCCCCGCCGGGTCGAAGCTCGCGGGACGGGTCGAGGGCAAAAGCAGTCTGGCGCGGCTCGGATTCTCGGTGCACATGACTGCGCCGATGATCCATTGCGGCACCGGCCTCGGGGTGATCACCCTCGAGATGTTCAATCACGGTCCGTTCGCCATCGAGGTGACGCCGGGAAAGACGCGCATCTGTCAGTTGATGCTGGAGGAAGTGTCGCGCGAACCGGAGGAGAGAACCGGCAGGACTTTCACCCGGCAGGAAGACGCCCAGGGGTAAGGCGCCGGGGGCGTATCATTTTCCCGTATACAGGATGAACGTATTCAGGAGGTGCGGGTCGAACTGTTCCCCGATTTTATCCTTCATCAGGGTGAGGGCCTGTATCGGGGTCATCACTTCGCGGTAAGACCGCCGGCTGGTCAGCGCGTTGAACACGTCCATGATTTTACAGATGGGGGCCGCGGTGTTGATTTTTTCCCGCGCGTAACCCATCGGGTAGCCGGTTCCGTCAAAACTTTCGTGGTGTTCCCCCGCCATGAGCAGCACCGTTTCGGGATAGTGCTTCAGATCGTTCAAAGCCTGTCTGCCGAGGGAAGGGTGACGCCGGATGCTCCGCATGTCTTCATGCGTCAACTCCTGTTCCTTGAACATCACGTCCTTCGGAATGTATTTTTTCCCGATATCCGCCAGCAGGCCTCCCAGGCATAGCGTTTCCCGGTCCTCCCGGCTCATGTTCAATTCCCGGCCCAGACACAGGCAGAACAATCCCACGTTCACGCAATGCACATACGTGGCGTTTTCCTTTAAAGTGATCGAGAACAGATCGCGGAACGGCAGGTTGGCCGGCCCCACGGCTTCCGCCAGCACCTTGGGGATTTCATCCAGCAAATCCAGAAACCGGTCAGAGGCGGGAATTTCCAGATAGTCCTGCAGAATGCGGGTGGCGACCGGGACCACCCTTTGGAACACCTCCTTGACCGGCGGCTTGTCCTGCACCAGCCCCAGCAACAGGTGTTTCAGAATGTTGAACTTGTAATATTTGTAAAGATCGGTTTCCTTGATGTAAAAAACTGTGTGATTCTTTTCCTGAAGGATGGCGTCCAGGCGGGAAAAATCGCGGGGATCGTATTCGGCGAATTTGATGTATTTCTTGCGGTCCCCGACCGGGACTTCATAGAAAATATCAAAGCCGTCCTTCCACTCCTTTTCGAAGAAGGCGCGCGTAATGGATTTGAATTCCGTTTCTTCAGAATTGGTCATAAGCCCTCCCGGCCGAATCCCAGCCCCATCATAAAAATTTTAAACCATTATGGGCGTTGTGTATACTCTGGATTGAGCGAAGGGTTGCAGACCGTTGCCATCGATGGCACGGCGGCCATCGGCCTCATTACGGGGTAGCCGTCTGCCGTATCGCCTTTTTCCGGGGGATGGGTTACAATCCGGGTTTCTTGGGAAACCCCCGCCGGCGAGCCGGGGACTTGATTTATGAAGGAACAAGGGCATGTATAAACTGGTGCTGATGCGGCATGGACAGAGTACCTGGAACCTCGAAAACCGTTTCACCGGCTGGGTCGACGTCGATCTCACCGATCAGGGCCGCGAAGAAGCGCGGGCCGGCGCGCAGGCGATCCTCGACGCCGGGCTAACCTTTGACGTGGCGTATACCTCAGTGCTCAAGCGCGCCATCCGCACGCTGTGGATCACCCTCGACGCGATGGATCTGATGTGGATTCCGGTGGATCGTTCGTGGCGGTTGAACGAGCGGCATTACGGCAACCTGCAGGGACTCAACAAAACCGAAACCGTCGAACAGCACGGCGCCGACCAAGTGAAGATCTGGCGGCGCAGTTACGATATTCCCCCGCCGCCCCTGCCCGAAGGCGACGACCGACTGCCCCACAACGATCCGCGTTACTCCGGAGTCAACCCGGAAGAGCTGCCCCGCACCGAATCGCTCAAGCAAACCGTGGCGCGGTTTCTGCCCTACTGGTTCGACGAAATCGTGCCCGCCATTAAGTCCGGCAGGCAGGTATTGATCTGCGCCCACGGCAACAGCCTGCGCGCGCTGGTCATGCACCTCGACTGCATCAGCGAACAGGACATCACCGAACTCAATATCCCCACCGGTATTCCGTTGGTCTACGAACTGGATCAGGATTTGAAGCCCATCAAGCATTATTATCTGGGCGATCCCGAAGCCGCGAAAAAAGCCGCCGAGGCCGTCGCCCAACAGGCCCAGAGCAAGTAACTCCTTTAAGCAGGAAAACCTTGGCATAAGATTAAAAGAAGGGCGGCAGTTATATTCCCCTCCTTACCAAGGAGGGGATACAGGGGAGGTTATGATAAATCCACCCCTCACCCTTCCCTCTCCCCATGAGGGGAGAGGGTGTTTTGCATTGCTCTCCTTTGTAAAGGGGGTCGTGGGGATTCTTCCTTCCGCTTTTATTTTGGTTGGATCAGCTAAAGAGGCGTGGGTTACTTGATCATCTCGCGGGCGTGCTTGAGGGTGGTCTCGGTAATGGTTTCGCCGCCGGACATGCGGGCGATCTCTTCCACGCGGTGTTCGTAATCCAGCTCGATGATGGTGGAGCGGGTGCGCTTGCCGGAAACGGTTTTGTGCACCCGGTAATGCGAGTCCGCCATGCCGGCGATTTGCGGCAGGTGGGTGATGCAGAGAATCTGTTTCTGTTCCGCAATTTTTTTCAGCTTGGTACCGACTTTTTCCGCCACCGAACCGCTGATGCCGCTGTCCACTTCGTCGAACACCATGACCGGCACCGGATCCTGCTCGTTCAGAATGGATTTCAGCGCCAGCATCACCCGTGAAATTTCGCCGCCGGAGGCGATCTTCGCCAGCGGGCGCAACTCTTCTCCCGGATTGGGGGAAAACAGCAATTCAATTTCGCCGATGCCGTTGGCGTGCGTCCGGGTCTTTTTGTTTTTATAGGTGGTGAAACCCTCGGCATCCGTCTCGTACACAAAGCGCACGCTGAACTGCACGTGCTTCATGTTCAAATCCCTCAGTTCTTTTTCCACTGCTTTTTTGAGTTTCTCCGCCGCCTGTTCTCGTTGCTTCGCCAGCTCGACGGCGAGCCCGGCCAACGCCTTCTGCTGCGTTTTGATTTCCTCTTTTAACGCGTCGATGGATTCCTCGCCCAGCGAAAGCGTAGCGAGTTCTTGGCCGATGGTTTCCCGGTATTCGAGGATGGTGGCGATGTCGTTGCCGTACTTGCGTTTCAGTCCGTTGATTTCCGCCAGACGGTCTTCGATTTCCTCCAGGCGCGCCGGGTTGAACTCGATCGTTTTCTGATAATCCCGCAACTCCTCGGCCAGCTCCTGCGCTTCCAGGTAGGCGGTTTGTCCGCGCTGGGCCTGGGTTTCCAGGGCGGGGTCGATTTCCGGCAGGCCCTGCAGTTCGCGGTCCACCCGCCCCAGCAACTCTAATACCGACCCGTCGGCATCCGCCAGGGTGTCCAAGATGTTCTGCACGGACTGGTGGAGTTTTTCGGCGTGATTCAGTTTGTTCTTTTCGCTTTTCAGGCCGTCGTCTTCGCCGACGGACAGACCGGCCTTATCGATTTCATCGATCTGGAAATTGAGCAGGTCCTGCCGTTGCAGCCGCTCGCCCTGATGGGTCTGAGTCTGTTTCAGCGTCTGCAGGGTTTTCTGGTAGGCGGCGTAGTGTTCCTGAAACTCGGCGCGGTTCTGCATCAGCCGGCCGTAATGATCGAGAAGGTCGACATGCGTTTCCGGATGGAGCAGGGACTGGTGGTCGTGCTGGCCGTGGATGTCGATCAGCCGGTCGCCGATGGCGGACAGGGCGGCGACGGTGAGGTTGCTGTTGTTGAGGTAGGTGCGGTTTTTTTCGCTGCTGGAGATGATGCGCTTGATGATCACTTCGCCGTTATCCACGTCAATGCCGAGATCGGCGATCATCGCCAGCGTTTGGGGATCGTCGAGGGTGAAGCAGGCTTCGACCGTGGCGGTGGAGGCGCCGGAGCGGATGGTGTCGGTGTCCGCGCGGCCGCCCAGAATCAGGTTGAGCGCGTCGAGGATGATCGATTTCCCCGCGCCGGTTTCACCGGTCAATACGTTAAGGCCGGAATGAAACTCGATGGCGAGGTTTTCGATAATGGCGAAGTTGGTGATCCGGATTTCCTGAAGCATGAAGGCCTCAGTGAATATTTCGTTCGATGGCTTGCATCAAGCCCTGGAATTCCACGGTGTGGGTTGGGCTTTCGGGATCGTCGTCGTTCAGCCGCGACGCGATGTCCACCGCCTGTTGCAGTTCGGCGCGTGCCTTGATGTACTGACGATTTTCAAAATAAGACTCGGCCAGGAAAAAATGGTTTTCCCAGTACACCGGACCGTAAGACACCGCCTGCAACAGGTGGTCGATGGATTTTTGAATGTCCCCGCCGAGGATTCGGGGCAGTTTGAAATAGAACCGGCCCAAAGCGCGGTGGGGACCGCCGCGGTCGATCGCCGGATTGATTTGGGCGGCGGCCTCCATATTTTTACGGAACGGTTCGATGGTCTTGAGGCTTCCCCATAGGCCGCGTATTTCTCCCAGGCGGCCGACACACAGTCCCTTGAAAAAGTAGGCAACCCCCGCTTGGGCATCGCGCGCAATGGCTCTCTGCGAAAATCCGATGCAGGAGTTCAGGTATTGCACCTGCCGGTCGGGCAGCATCCTGGAAAGCCGGTAATGGATATTCGCCAATTCGCAATGATCTCCTATGGCTGGCGATGCAGAATGCAGAATCTCATTTTTCAAAACCGCTTCCCGCTGTTGCAGAGATTCCACCGTCTTTTCCCCCGCATACAACTTGCAGGACGGGGACGCATAGACGTCTTCCATCGCGGTGGCGGGTCCGGCCAGTGTCAGGACCAGCATCGCCGTGGCGGCGATCTCGGCGAGTCTGCGTCCGGAATTTGGAGTCGTACGGTTCATGATTTACGTTATACTGAGACCTTTCACGCCCGCACAGTGGGGTGAAAAGCGATTTTTTTAATGCGTTAATGTATCATAATTGAGTCATGAAACTTCCCAAAATCTTACAGTTTCTGGCAGTTTTCACGCTGATGGGGCTGGCCGGGCCCGTCCTGGATTCCGCCTGGGCGGACGACCCGCGGGCCACCGTGCAACAGCTGATCCAGTCCATCCAAAAAATGCATCACCAGAAACCCCCGACGGCGGAGCAACGGCAGGCCAATGAGCAGATTTCCCGCCAAGCGGTGGCGCATCTGAACGTCCGGCAGGTCAGCCAAAAAACCCTCGGAAAGTATTGGAAACAGCGCAGTAAGGAGGAGCAGGATCGGTTCGTGCAACTCCTGGGGGACCTGTTCCGTTACGTCGCCTTTCCCAATTCCTCCAAATTCTTCGGTGCCATGAACCTCATCTACGCACCCACCCGGCTGGATAGGAAGCGGGCCACGGTGCCCCTCACCATACTGCATCCCGAGGAGGGGGAAGTCGGGCTCGAGTTTGTGCTGGAGCAGAATTCCAGGCGCTGGAAGGTGGTGGACGTGGTGCTCGACGGGGTGAGCATGCGCAACAACCTGCGCGCCCAGTTCTACAAAGTGATCAAGCAACACGATTATCGCGAACTGCGGCGCCGCCTGGAAAAGAAACTCAAGTCGGTGCGGGATTGATGCCCTGCTCCCGGCAACCTAAAATTTTCATATTCCCGCCCGCATGTTGTATGATGCCGGGATCACTCACACTTGAGATTTCATGAATAAGAAGCCCAAAAAAATAGGCATGGTCAGCCTCGGCTGCCCGAAAAATCTGGTGGATTCAGAAGCCCTGCTCGGCGATCTCGGCGTGTCCGGCTATGAGATCACGCCAGATGAAAAGGAAGCGGACATCATCATCGTCAACACCTGCGGGTTTCTGCAGTCGGCGGTCAAGGAATCGGTCGACACCATTTTGGAAATGGCCGGGTACAAAACCAAAGGCCGGTGCCAGCAGTTGATCGTCACCGGATGCCTGGCCGAGCGCCATCCTGAAGAATTGCTCAAAGAGATTCCGGAAATTGATCACCTGCTCGGCACCAAACAGTACCCCCTTTTGAAACATCTGCTGAACGGATCCGGCCCTTCCCAACAGCGCAACCACGTGCACGAGCCCGCGCAGTATTTTGAAGATTACGGCGCACGGGCGGTGACCACCCCGTTTTATTCCGCCTATGTCAAAATTGCGGAAGGATGCTCCAACAAATGTGCGTTCTGCATCATCCCGAAACTGCGCGGACCGATTCAGAGCCGCTCGGCGGATTCCATTCTCGCCGAAGTCCGGCAACTGGCGGCGCGGGGCGTGCGGGAAATCAATCTCGTGTCGCAGGACACCACGCTCTACGGCTACGACCTCGGTATGAAACGCGGTCTGATCGAATTGTTGGAAGCGATGGCGGAAATCGAAGGCGTCGACTGGATGCGCCTGTTCTATAACTACCCGACGGTGTTGACCACGGAATTGATGGACGCCGTGCAACGCATCGACAAGATCTGCAAATACATCGACGTACCGCTTCAGCACTCGCACGATTTCATGCTGAAGCACATGAAGCGGCAGGAGACGGAGCGGGGCGTCAGGGAGATGGTCGACCAGTTGCGCGCGCGCATCCCCGGTGTCGCTCTGCGCACCACTTTCATCACCGGATTTCCCGGCGAGACCGACGCGCATTTCCAGCACCTGCTCGATTTTGTGAACGAGGTCGAGTTCGATCACGTCGGCGTGTTCGCATATTCCGACGAGCCGGGCACCACGGCGTTCGATTATGACGACAAGGTCGACCCGGCGGTAGGCGAAGCGCGGCGCGATCGATTGATGGCCGCGCAAAGGGACATCGTCCTCCGCAACAACAAGGCACGCATCGGGCAGACCCATCCGGCGCTGGTGGAGGGGTTGGGCGACGACGGTCTGCTCATGCTGGGCCGTCTGCCGTTTCAGGGGCCGGACATCGACGGGCAGGTCATTCTCGAACAGTGCGAGGCGGCACCGGGCGACCTCGTTGCCGTCCGCATCACCGGCGCGCTGGATTACGATCTGGTCGCCACTCCTGAAAATCAAGAATAACCATCGATAAAAGCAGATAGAAAATATGGCTTCAGTCAAAGGCACCATTGGCATATTGACCGGCGGGGGGGATGTGCCGGGACTCAATCCGGCGATTCGCGCCATCACCCTGCGCGCCCAGCGTGAAGGCTACCGGGTGCTGGGCATCCGCAAGGGTTGGGAAGGGATGATCCGGATCGACCGCGACCGCCCGGTGGAAGAGCAGGACTACTGCCAGGTGTTGACTGGCCAGATCGTCAACAAGGTGGGCCGCACCGGAGGCACGTTCCTTCACACCTCACGCACCAACCCCTCCAAGGTGAAACAAAACGATGTGCCTGTGCACCTTCAGAAGACGTATGCGCAGGAGATCAACGACCTGACGCCGGAAGTGATTCAAAACCTGGATCACCTGGGTATCGATCATCTCATTCCCATCGGCGGCGACGACACCTTGAGTTATGCCGTGCGCCTTCATCGGGAGGGGTGCCCCGTGGTGGCGATTCCCAAAACCATGGACAACGACGTGGCCGGTACCGATTACTGCCTTGGGTTCAGTACCTGCGTGACGCGTACGATTGAACTGTCCAATCAATTGCGCACCTCCGCCGGGTCGCATGAACGGTTTCTGGTGATCGAGGCGTTCGGCCGCTACGCCGGGTTCACCGCGCTTCTGCCCGCCGTGGCGGGGGCCTGCAACCGGTGTCTGATTCCTGAACACCCCTTCGATATTGAACTGTTGGCCGAACTCCTGGCCGAAGACCGGCGGAGGAATCCCAGCCAGTATTCCAGCGTCATCGTGTCCGAAGGCGCCCTGTTCGCCGAGGGAGACCGAGTGTTTGAAGGCGAGGAAACCGACGCGTATGGCCATCAAAAACTGGGCGGCATCGGCGAACAGGTGGCGGCGCGCCTCAAGCACTTGTCTTCGAAGTATAACCATGGCGAGAAAGTCGGCATTATCAGCCAGCGCCTGGGGTATCTGGTGCGATCGGGTCAACCGGACGCAATCGACTCCATCGTTCCGGTCGCCTACGGCAACATGGCGCTCAACCTGCTCATGGCGGGCAAGAGCGGACGGCTGGTGGCTGTGCGCGACGGCAAGTACAAAGATGTCGATTTAAAGGAAGTCACCGCCAGCAGGAAACGGGTGAACATCGAGAAGCATTACCATACCGAGCGCCTGCGCCCCGACTACCGGAATTTCGAAAACAAACCCCTGTTTATCATGTCCTGCGACGACTAACCGGCCTGACTACGCCTGGAGGAAAATTCGCCGGGCCCCAAAGACGAAGCCCTCGCTAACTTCGCAGACAAATCTCAATTTCCTGCAACGACCAGGGTAAACCTCTCTATTTAAAAACCTTCCGCCCGTCATTCCGCTTGCCTCCACAGGGGGGTTGTGATAATCTATCGCCACAGCTCTACATTGTGCCGGAGGCACTGTAAAGTTCTATTTTACAATTAGTTAACTCTCACGCCGCTGGACCGGATCAGGGGTGACCGCAAGGTTTCTGTGCCGGGACGAAGGGGGCGGAGGATCGAACCCAACTCATTGAAGGAGAACGCATGTCCGAAATTACCATGAATCAACTGCTGGAGGCCGGGGTGCATTTTGGTCATCAGACCGCGCGCTGGAACCCCAAAATGAGCAAGTACATCTACGGGGCGCGCAACGGCATCCATATCGTGAACCTCCAGAAAACCCTGATTCATTTCAGGGAAGCGGAAAAATATTTGAAGGGCATAGCGCAACAGGGCAAAAAGATTCTGTTTGTGGCGACCAAAAAGCAGGCGCAGGATTTGATCGCCGAAGAAGCGACCCGGGCCGGGATGTATTACGTCAACCAACGCTGGCTGGGCGGCACGCTCACGAACTTTGCCACCATTCGCAAAAGTATCCAGCGCCTCCTGGACCTGGAGCGGCTGGAGGAGGAAACCCAGTTCGAACAGCTTAATAAAAAGGAAGCCCAGCAGAAGCGCAAGGAAATCGCCAAGCTCAACAAATTTCTGCGGGGCATCAAACGCATGACGGAGTTACCGGAAGCGATGTTCATCGTGGACACCCGCAAGGAACGCATCGCTTTAGCCGAAGCAATCAAACTGGGCATCAAAGTGGTGGCGATGGTCGACACCAATTGCGATCCGGACGGGATCGATTTCGTGATCCCCGGAAATGATGACGCCATCCGCTCGATCGGCCTGTTTGCCGGCTGCATCGCGGATATCTGCATCGAAGGTCAGGAAATATACAAGGCCACCCAGAAGGACAAAAAGGAAGCTGCCGCCGAAAAAGAGACGCCGCCCAAGCCGTCGCCGAAAAAGGCCGCCGCTGCGGAGACCGCCCGCCTGCCTGAGCCGGAAGCGAAGCCGAAGCCGGAAGCGAAGCCGGATGCGGAGCCGAAGCCGGATGCGGATTCCAATGAGAGCGCTGAGGAAAACGCGGTTACAGCCTGAGGAAACGGCGGGGTCCTGCCCGGGTCCGGGGATATCCTTTTTTCACACATAATGATTTTGAACGGCAGCGAGTGCTGGCCACGGATGCGCCTGTCATCGGGGTTCATCGCGCCCGGTATCCTGGCGGAGACGCGAGTGGAGGCGATGGCGGGTCACCACCCTGCCGCCGACGGAACGAATCGAGCATTTCGACATAGGAGACAATAAAGAATGGAAGTAACAGCTGAAATGGTTAAAACGCTGCGCCAGCAATCCGGAGCGGGCATCATGGAATGTAAAAACGCGCTGAAGGAAACAGAGGGCGATATCGAAGAAGCCATCACTTGCCTGCGTAAAAAGGGCATAGCCAAAGCGGATAAAAAAGGTGGCCGGAGCACCGGCGACGGCGCGATAGGTTCCTATATTCATGCCGGGAACAAAGTCGGGGTTCTGCTGGAGCTCAAATGCGAAACCGACTTTGTCGCCAACACCGATGAGTTTAGGGAGCTGTTAAAGGATATCGCCATGCACATTGCCGCGGCCAAACCGCGGTTCACATCCCGGGATAACATCAACTCGGATGTGCTGGACAAGGAGCGGGAGATTTTCTCTCACCAGGCGACCGAAGCCGGCAAGCCGGAAAACATCATCGTCAAGATCGTCGACGGCAAGATGTCGAAATTCTTTGCAGAGAACTGCCTTCTGGATCAGGCCTACATCAAGGACGGCGATTTGACCATCCAGGAACTGATCAAGCAAAAGATCGCCAAGCTGGGAGAGAACATCACGGTGGGTGGTTTTTCGCGTTTTGAAATCAACCGTTAAACCACAGGGAGGTTCCTTTGGATAAGCCCATTTACGATAGGGTGCTGCTGAAGCTGGGAGGCGAAAGCGTGGCGGCCGAAGACGGCGGGTTCGGCATCGAGCAGTCGGCGTTGACCGCCATTGCCGTGGAAATCGCGGAAGCGAAGAACCTGGGAGTCGAGATCGCCATCGTCATTGGCGGCGGCAACATCCTGCGCGGCGCCGCCGCTGCCGCCCTGGGAATAGAACGGGTGACCGCCGATTACATGGGCATGCTGGCCACGGTGATCAATTCGCTTGCCCTGCAAAACGCGCTGGAAGGCCAGGGCGTCCCGACGCGGGTGCTGACCGCTCTGGACATCCGTCAGGTCGCCGAGCCCTATGTCCGGCGGCGGGCGATCCGGCATCTGGAAAAGGGCCGGGTGGTGATCTTTGCCGCTGGCACCGGTAACCCCTATTTCACCACCGATACCGCGGCTTCCCTGCGCGCTATTGAAATCGAGGCGCAGGTGATCTTCAAGGCCACCAAGGTGGACGGCGTGTACTCCGCCGATCCCATGAAAGATTCCCAGGCGACCAAGTTCACCGAATTATCCTACATCGATCTGTTGAACAAAGGGTTGAAGGTGATGGATGCCACCTCGGTGTCGTTGTGCATGGACAACAAACTGCCGATGGTGATCTTCAACGTCCGGCAGCGGGGCAGCATCAAGCGGGCCCTCCTGGGAGAAAAAATAGGAACCACCGTTGGGACGAATTGATTATGGACGACCTGCTCAAAGATTCGGAACGCAAAATGAAAGTCTCCGTCGACCACCTGCATACCGAGTTGGGCAAGGTGCGGACCGGGCGCGCCTCGGTGTCTCTGGTGGAGGACATCAAAATGGATTATTACGGGAACCCCACGCCGCTGGCGCAAACCGCGACGCTGGGTGTGCCCGACAGCAAAACCATCACCATTGCTCCCTGGGACGTCTCCATGCTCGCGACGATCGAAAAGGCCATCCAGGCGTCCGACTTGGGCCTGACCCCTTCCAACGACGGCAAAATGATCCGGCTGACCATCCCCCCGCTGACCACGGAGCGCCGTCAACAGCTCACCAAGCTGGTCAAGAAATACGGTGAGGACTGCAAAATCGCCATCCGCAACGTCCGGCGCGAATTCAACGACAAAGTCAAGGCAATGGAAAAGGATCATGCCATCTCCAAGGACGAAGAGCGCAAGGGGCACGACAGTATCCAGAAAACCACCGACCTGCATATCTCGGAGGTGGATAAGATCGTTCAGGGCAAGGAAAAAGATGTTCTGGAAGGTTGAGGATTGGCCTATAATATTGATAAGCTAATACCCGGAGCCCGGGCGTTTGCCGGACCCCGGTGCTGAATCAATCCGAGTGCATGGAGTTCCCGCCTTGCCCGATGCCGCGTTAATGGACCAAATCGACCCCAAGCGCCTACCCCGCCACATCGCCATCATCATGGACGGCAACGGGCGCTGGGCCCAGAAGAACCGGCTCCCGCGCGTGGAGGGTCATCGCCGCGGCGTCAAAACCGTCGATAAAATCGTCACCCTGTGCACCGAAATGCACATTGAGGCGCTGACCCTGTACTCGTTCTCCGACGAAAACTGGAACCGTCCCCGCACTGAAGTCGAAGCGCTCATGAAAATTCTGGACCAGTACCTGAACCGGGAACTGGAACGCATGAAACGGGAGAACATCCGGTTCAACACCATCGGCCGCATCCACGAGTTGCCGCCGGCCATCCAAAAACTCGCCCGCCGTGCAAAAGACTATACCCGCGACAACGATGGTTTGGTGCTGACCCTGGCGTTGAGTTACGGCGGACGGCAGGAGATCATCGACGCCGTCCGGAAAATCGCCAAGCAGGTGCAGGAGGGCGTCCTCCCGATTGAGGACATCGATTTTCGGGTGATGGAAAGTTGCCTGTACACCCATGATCTGCCCGATCCGGACCTGTTGATCCGCACCAGCGGCGAAAAACGCATCAGCAACTTTCTCCTCTATCAGATGGCCTACACGGAATTGCATTACACGCAGGTGTTGTGGCCGCAGTTTACGGAAGACGATTTGCTCAAAGCCATCATTGACTTCCAGAACCGGGAACGGCGCTTCGGCATGATCGGCGACCAGATCGTCAAAGCCTGACCGTTGTCTCAAACGAATCCCCAAAACGCACTCTTATGAAACCCCCCATGAATCCCGCTTTTGATTTAAAACCGGAGATGGCCGGGTGAAGCGCGTATTGAGCGGGCTGGTCCTGATTCCCGTGGTGCTGGGGATTGTCCAATACGGCTCACTGGAATTGTTTGCGGTTCTGGTGACCGCCGCCGTGCTGGCGGGATGGGTCGAATACGTTCGGTTGATCCGGACAATCGGGATTACCTTCAATCCGATAGTCGGCGGCGGGATGTGCCTGTTGCTGGTGTTCTGTTTTTACCGGAATGATTATTATCTGGTCTGGCTGGCCGTATGTCTCATCTCCCTGTTCATCTCATGGTACGCGTCCCGTTCCGCTCTGGAGGACGCACTCCATCAGGTGGCCTATTCACTTTTGGGTGTAGTTTATGTGTCCGGCCTGATGAGCTATTTCATCCTGCTGCGCGGGATGGAGCACGGCAACCACATCTTGTTTTTTTTGTTTATGGTGATCTGGACCGGGGATATCGCCGCCTACTACGTTGGGAAAAATATTGGAAAAACCCCACTTGCACCCGAGATCAGTCCCGGCAAAACAGTCGCCGGTTCGGTGGCCGGACTGGCCGCCAGCGTCGCCGGCGGATTGGCGGCCAAATATCTGTTTTTTGGGACGCTTCCCCTGAGCCACTGTTTGATTGCCGCCCTGATTTGCGGTACCATGGGGCAAATAGGAGATCTCACCGAGTCCCTGTTCAAACGCCGGGCGGGTGTCAAAGATTCCGGTTCGTTGATTCCGGGTCATGGCGGCGTACTGGACCGGCTGGACAGCCTGATGTTTGCCGGCCCCGCCTTCTATATTTATCATGAACTGTTTTTGTGAGCCTGGGATCAGGGTCCTTTTATATTTGTGTAAGGTTGGGTATTGGTTCTGCGACTGATTTGATACTAGCGAGTTATTCGACCACAAGCGCTTATGAAAAAAATCTCCATCCTGGGCTCCACCGGTTCCATCGGCGTCAACACGTTGGATGTGATTGAACGCAACCCCGATCGATTCGAAGTCTGGGGCCTCGCCGCGGGCAGCAATGTCGAAGTGCTCGCCCAGCAAACCCGAAAATTCAAACCCAAAATGATTTCCCTGCACGACCCGTCGCGCCTGGGAAGACTGCGCGAACTGCTCGGCGATCAGGACGTGGACATCGTCACTGGTCAGGCGGGAGCGGTACAGGTCGCCACCCTTTCGGAAGTCGACCTGGTCGTCTCGGGAGTAGTCGGGTGCGCCGGACTGGTGCCCACCTACGCCGCGGTGGAAGCCGGGAAAACCCTGGCCCTCGCCAACAAGGAAACCCTGGTGGTCGCCGGCGAACTGGTGCTCAGGGCGGCCCAGGGCAAATGCGATATCATCCCCGTCGACAGCGAACACAGCGCCATTCTGCAGGTGTTGAACGGCGAAAATCGCGACCGCATCAAACGCATCATCCTCACCGCCTCGGGCGGACCGTTCCGTACCTTTACGCTGGAGCAGATGGAGCACGTGACGGTCAAGCAAGCGCTCAACCATCCCAACTGGGACATGGGCGACAAGATCACCATCGACTCCGCCACCATGATGAACAAGGGCCTCGAGTATATCGAGGCCAAATGGCTGTTCGGACTGGAGACCCAGGTGGATATCATCGTGCACGCGCAGAGCATTGTGCATTCGATGATCGAGTTTGTAGACACGTCGATCATCGCGCAGTTGGGTATTCCCGATATGCGTGTGCCCATCGCCTATGCCCTGTCGTATCCGGACCGGATCGATTGCCAACTGCCGTCCTTGGATTTGTCGGCGCTGGCGAAGCTGACCTTCGAGCCCCCGGACACTAAGCGGTTCCCCTGTCTGCAGTTGGCGAAGGACGCGATG
>SMVT01000128.1 GCA_004357365.1 Nitrospina sp. | reverse complement strand
GTTTAACACCCAACAAATGGAAATGGATCACCGCTTACCCTGGTTGGTTGATTAGAGGACAATGAACGTACAACTGGACAAACAATATCAACCGCACCAAGTCGAGAAGCGGTGGATCGAGTATTGGGAAAAGCACCGTCTGGCGCACGCCGACGAAACGCGTGACGGCGAAACCTTTTCCATGGCCATCCCGCCGCCCAACATCACTGGCTCCCTGCACATGGGCCATGCGTTCAACAACACCCTGCAGGACATCATGGCGCGCTGGCAGAGAATGCGCGGCGTCAACACTCTGTGGCAACCAGGGACGGACCACGCCGGCATCGCCACACAGAACGTGATCGAACGCCAGCTCCAGGCCGAAGGCACGAACCGTCAGGAATTCGGCCGCGAGCAATTCATCGAGCGCGTCTGGAAGTGGAAAAAGGAATCCGGCGGCGCCATCAACCACCAACTGGTGAAGTTGGGTTGTTCGCTCGACTGGGAACGCGACCGGTTCACGATGGACGAAGGGTTGTCGCGCGCGGTGCGCGAGGTGTTCGTCTCGCTGTATGAAGAAGGGTTGATCTACAAGGGCGACTACATCATCAACTGGTGTCCGCGCTGTCACACCGCGTTGTCCGACCTCGAAGTCGAACACCAGGAAAAGCCCGGGCATCTCTACTACATCAAATACCCGTTGAAGGACGGGGACGGCGCCCTGATCGTCGCCACCACGCGTCCAGAAACCATGCTGGGCGATACCGCGGTCGCCATCAACCCGAAAGACCCGCGCCACAAGGGCAAGGCCGGCAAAACCGTTATCCTGCCCCTGCTGAAACGCGAGCTGCCGATCATCGAAGACGCTTACGTCGATACCGAGTTCGGCACCGGCGCGTTGAAGGTCACCCCGGCACACGACCCCAACGACTTTGAAATCGGGCGGCGGCACCAACTGCCGTCGATCAACGTCATGGATCACGACGCGCGTATGAACGATGAGGCCGGACCGTACAAGGGACAGGACCGGTTTGAGGCGCGCAAAGCCATCGTCGAGGATTTGAAAGCGCAGGATTTACTGGTCAAGATCGAAGACCATACCCATAAGGTCGGCCATTGCTATCGGTGCAAGACGGTGGTCGAACCGTTTCTGTCCAAACAGTGGTTCGTGAAGACCCAACCGCTGGCCAAACCGGCCATCGAAGCCGTGCGTAATGGAACCATCAAAATCGTTCCCAAATTCTGGGAGAACACCTATTTCGAATGGATGGAAAATATCCGCGACTGGTGCATCTCCCGGCAAATCTGGTGGGGCCACCAGATTCCGGCGTGGACCTGCGGGGCATGCAACGAGTTCACCGTCGCACGGGAAACACCCTCGTCCTGCACCCACTGCGGCGGCAAGGACCTCGTGCAGGAAACCGACGTACTGGACACCTGGTTCAGTTCCGCGCTGTGGCCGTTTTCCACTCTCGGTTGGCCGGATCAAACCGAGTCCTTGAAAAAATTCTACCCGACGTCCGTGTTGTGCACCGGATTCGACATCCTGTTCTTCTGGGTGGCGCGCATGATCATGATGGGCCTCAAGTTCATGGGCGATATCCCGTTTCATCACGTTTACATTCATGCCCTGATCCGCGACGCCGAAGGCCAGAAGATGAGCAAGACCAAGGGCAACGTCATCGATCCGCTGGTGATGATGGACCAGTACGGCACCGATGCGCTGCGCTTCACGCTGGCGGCGTTTGCCACCCAGGGACGCGACATCAAGCTGGCGGAGGACCGCATCGACGGCTACCGCAATTTCTGTAACAAGCTGTGGAACGCGTCACGCTTCGCCTTCATGAACCTCGAGGATTACACCGGCACCTGCGCCTTGGAGGCCAGCAAACACCGAAGCCTGGCCGACCGCTGGATTCTGAGCCGCCTCAACCACACGGCGGCAGACGTGCATCGGGCGCTGGAAGCGTTCCGGTTCAACGACGGCGCGATGGCGCTCTATAAATTCGTCTGGAACGAGTTTTGCGACTGGTACATCGAGTTGTCGAAATCGCGCCTGAATTCAAAAAATGCCGATGAAAAATATGCCACGCAGAATGTCCTGGTTCATGTACTGGAAGCGACGCTGAAATTATTGCATCCATTCATGCCGTTCATCACCGAAGAAATCTGGCAGAAGCTTCCGAAGGAGGGAACCAGCATCATGACCGCCCCGTTTCCCGTATTCGATCCGAACAAAGAAGATTCCGAAGCAGAAACACATTTACATTGGGTGATGGAAATCATCAATGCCGCCCGGAATATCCGTGGCGAAATGAACCTGAAACCCAGCCTTAAAATCCCGCTTCGGGTCAAAACCGCCGACCCGGAAAAGGAGCTAATCGCCAATAATTCAGCGCATTACTTGAAGGAGCTGGCGCGACTGAAGGACCTGGAAGTCGGCCCCTCGGTGATCAAACCGAAGGTTTCCGCCTCTTCGGTTCTGAGCGGGGCGGAAGTGATTGTGCCACTGGAAGGCTTGATGGATTTCGGAGAGGAAAAAAAGCGGGTCGAAAAAGAGTTGAAAAAAATCGAAAAAGAGATCATATTTTTAAATAAGAAGCTTTCCAACCCCAATTTCGTTGATAGAGCGCCTGCGGACGTCATCGAAAAGGACAGGCAGAAACACCAGGACCTGTCGGAAAAGCAAACCAAACTTCAAGATCATTTGAACACCATCGAGCAGGCCTTGGCCTGACCCCTCTTATTGAAGTTGGTTGAATACTTTCCTAAAATCACTGGGTTTAAATTTTAATCCATGGAAGCAATTGCAGAACTCACAACCCGAGACTCCATCCCGGCGGAGGACACGTGGAATTTGGACGACCTGTACGCTTCGGGCGAAACCTGGCAGGCGGATTTCAAATCCCTGGAATCGCAGTTGCCGCAGTACGCATCGTTTCAGGGAACGCTGGGCGAGTCCGCCGGGAAACTCAAGGCCTGCCTGGATTTCGACATAGCGTTTTCCCGGACGTTGGAGAAGGTGTACACCTTCGCCCACCTGCGCAACGATGAGGATAAAACCAACAGCCATCACCTGGGCAATTATGAAACGGTCACCCGCCTGCTGACCCAGACCCAGCAGGCGCGGAGCTTCATCAATGTCGAGATCATGGCCATCCCCGAAGAAACCATGCAGGGGTTGCTCGATCATCCGGAGCTGGAGCTGTACAAACTGTACCTTGAGCGGCAGTTGCGTTACCGCAAACATACCCTGTCTAAAAAAGAAGAGGCCCTGATGGCGGCTTCGTCGGAAATGGCGCGGGCTCCGCAAAACGCGTTCGACATGCTGGACAACGCCGATCTCAAGCTGGGCACGGTGAAAGATGAACAGGGAAAAGAGATCGCCATTACCCAGGGTAACCTGCAAAGCCTTCTGCAGAAGTACGACCGGCGGGTGCGGCGGGAAACCTTCGAAACCTTCTACCAGGCTTACGAAAATCACAAGTTCACCTACTCGACATTACTGTCCGCCAGCATCAAAAAAGACATGTTTTACGCGCAGGCCAGAAATTATCCTTCCGTTCGCGAAATGAATCTGTTCACCGAAAACATTCCTGCGGAGGTGTACGACAACCTCATTGAAACCGTGCACGGCCACCTGGAGCCGCTCCATCAATATTTCGACATCCGCCAACGGGTTCTGGAACTGGACGAATTGCACGTGTACGACACCAGCGTTCCACTGGTCAAGGACCTGGAATGGAACATGCCCTACGAGGAAGCGGTGGCCAAAATCTGCGAGGCGCTGAAACCGCTGGGAAGCGATTACGTCGGCATCGCGAAAGAGGGATTGCTCGATGCGCGCTGGGTGGACCGTTACGAAAACAAAGGCAAGCGGAGCGGCGCGTACTCTTCCGGCTGTTACGATTCCAATCCGTTCATCCTGACGAACTATCTGGACGACAACATCAACAGCGTCTACACCCTCGCGCACGAAGCGGGCCATTCGATGCACTCGTACTTCTCGAACAAGGATCAGCCCTACATTTACGCGGACTACACCATTTTCGTCGCCGAGGTCGCTTCCACCTTCAACGAGGCGCTGTTGACGCGCTACTTTCTGAGCCAGGACATCAGCCGCGACATGCGCATTTACCTGATCTGCCGCGAAATCGACAATTTCCGCGGCACGCTGATCCGGCAGACCATGTTCGCCGAATTCGAACATCAAATTTACCAAGCCGCCGAATCGGGACAACCGATGACGGTGGACGCGTTCCAGGACATCTACAGGAAACTGCTGGAAACCTATTTCGGCGACGGCGTCGTGCTGGACCCCTGCCTGTCGCTCGAGTGTTTTCGCATTCCGCATTTTTATTTTGGGTTTTACGTGTACAAATACGCCACCGGCATTTCCGCCGCCTATGCGCTGGCCGACAAAGTGCTCAACGGCGGCGACAGGGAATTGAACGATTACCTCAACTTTCTGAAGTCCGGGGGGTCCCAATACCCGATCGATCTTTTGAAGGGCGCCGGGGTGGACATGAGTTCGCCCAAGCCGATTGAAACGGCATTGGGTAAATTCCGGGAACTGGTCAACGAATTGCAGGATTTGACCGCTTAACAGCTGTTTTGTTTTTTATTAATTATTAGAGGAAACTATTTTGAGAAATTCAGATCAATCCAACTCTTCTTCACGCCGAGGGCAGAAGAGCCGCAGACCCAGCGGTAAAAACGACCGGCGCGGCGGTAGCGGCCAGAGAACCTCCGCCGCCAACAGCCACCGCGACGGGCAACAACGATCCGGCAACGGTCAACGCAACGCTTCCTCACGGGGCAGAACCCGAAGCGAAGTTTTCCAGGCGTGGGCCTCCGACACCACCACACTGACCTCCCATTTGCCGACCATCAATAGAAACGAATGGGATCCCAGAGCGAAGAAAAGCGAAAACAAAAACGGCAGCGGCTCGAACGCGCGCTCGCGCGGAAAGAACAGACCGTCCAACGGCAAAAATCGGTCCGGCAAATTCGACCGGAGTCAGACGCGAAACAAACCGCATGCCCGTTCCAATAACGATTCTTCCCGCAAGGCCCCATCTCCATCCAATCGGGACGCGGCCCCGCGTGAAGGCGTCAAACAGGTCGGCAACATCGATCCGTTTGAATTGTTCTGCGCGTACCATCTGGGCATCGCCAAGGACAAGGGATACCGCACGGCCAACATCAACGAAGTGGCCAACCGTTTCCGCTCGGAACCGGGAATGATCAAACAAGCGCTGAAGGCATACGACATGGACCCCGAATCCCTGCTGGACCGGGATTTCGACATGGCGCTGGGGCAGTTGGATATTCAAGTTGCGCCGGAAGGCGTCGACCGGATGGAATTGGCCCGGGGCATTTATCAGGAATTTCAGGATGCGCCGCGCATCAAACGCGACTGGAATAAAATACTCGAGGAGGACCGGAAAGAAAATCAGAAAATT
>SMVT01000127.1 GCA_004357365.1 Nitrospina sp. | reverse complement strand
GGCGTTGCACTTCATCGCGCAGTTCCTGAGGATCATCGGGATAGAATTTTCCGGCCACCGCCGGCTGACGTGCCATGGCAGTCTTCTTTATTTTCTCACGGTGCCGGTCATCGGAACAAACCGCACCCCGGTAATTTCTTCACGTTTCAATTGGCCCTGCTCTTTGGTGATGCGGATCAAGCTCTGAAACAAAAATCCTTCCAGAGGCAGGACCATGCGCCCGCCCTCCTTGAGCTGTTCGATCAAGGGCTTCGGAATTTTCGGTGCGGCGGCGGTCAACAGGATGGCATCGAACGGCGCAAACTCCTCCCACCCCCGGTAGCCGTCGCCGTGTTTGACGGTGACGTTGCCGTAGCCCAACCGCTTCAGCCGAACCTGTGAATCGCTGGCGAGGGATTCGATGATCTCGATGGTGTACACCTCTTGCACAATTTCCGCCAGCACCGCCGCCTGGTAACCCGAACCGGTGCCGATCTCCAGTACGCGGTCGGTCGGTTGCAACTGCGCGACCTGGGTCATGAGCGCAACGATGTAAGGCTGGGAGATGGTCTGGTCCTTACCGATGGGAAGCGGCGCATCGGCGTAGGCATGTTCTTTGAAATCCGCGGTCACGAACTCGTGGCGCGGCACCTTGAGCATAGCCGCCAGAACCCGGGGATCGCGAATGTCGCGGCCGATCAGGTCGACGTCGACCATGCGTTTGCGTTGGCTTTCAAAATCGATTGGGAGGGCGGGTTTCGGGTAAAGGAAGGCCGGAAAAAGCGTGGCGAGCAATGGGAAAAACAGAAATTTAAAGGATGAGGCCGTTTTTCTTGAGCCACTCTTCCGTATCGAAGCGTTCGCTGATGAGCTCTTCAAATTCGATTTCATTCTTTGAGAGTTTTTCGCCATCGATATACTGCGTTTGTTCCGCTATTTTCTTTTTGCTCCGGCGGGTTTTCTTTTTGGGTTTTTCAGGAGCCTCGTCCACATCCACCTCAAATCCCTCGGTCAGGGATTGCAGTTTCAACACGAGGACCATGAAGCTTTGCGGACAGATATGGTCGCGTTGCTGAATTTCAGAAACGATTTTTTTGACCTTCGGGGAACTTAATACCGCTTCGGTAATCGCTTTCGACAGTTTTTCGTAATCCCTGTCCTGGCCGCTTGAATGACTCACGATGAACCCCTTTCCACGAAAAAATAGAAATACCCTTCTATCATTATTGTGACAGACATCGAGATGTAAATCACCTTATCTTTTGCGCCCAACATAAACCGGACCGGCGGTAATGTCAAGGCCGCGGGACCCTAACCGGGGTAAAATCAATACCGCGGGATGGAGGGGTCGATGGTTTCCGCCCATTCATCGATGCCGCCGCGCATGCTCTTCACATTCTCGAACCCGATATCGATCAGGGCTTTGGCGGCTTTCAGACTGCGCACCCCGGCCTTGCAGTGAACCACAATTTCATCGGCTTTCTGAAGTCCGTTGAGTTTTTCGATCTTGCGTTCCTCGATGACATCCAGTGGAATCAGCGTGGAGCCTTCGATCCGATTGATCTCGTATTCGCCCTGCCCGCGCACGTCGATCAGTTTGAAATTTTTCCCGCTGTCCATCATCTGCTTGACCGCGGCGGGCTCGATTTCCAAGGCGCGGTCGGCCGGATCATCCTGAGGCGGAAGGATGCCGCAGAACTGTTCGTAGTCGATGAGCTCGGTGATCGTCGGGTTATCGCCGCAGATCGGGCAGTTCTTGTCCTTGCGCAGTTTCATTTCACGGAACTTCATTGCCAGTGCGTCAAAGAGGACCAGACGCCCGTTCAGGTTGTCTCCCTTATCGAGAATGAGCTTGATCGCCTCGTTAGTCTGCAGACCGCCGATGATGCCGCACAGCACCCCCAGCACTCCGCCCTCGGCGCAACTGGGCACCAGGCCCGGCGGCGGCGGTTCGGGATACAGGCACCGGTAACAGGGACCGGTGCGCGAGTCGAACACGGAGACCTGGCCTTCGAAGCGCAGGATGCATCCGTAGATATAAGGTTTCTTCAACAACACGCAGGCATCGTTGGCGAGGTAGCGCGTCGGAAAATTATCCGTCCCATCGATGATGATATCCCAGTCCGCAAAAATACGCATCGCGTTTTCGGAAGTGAGCCGTTCGTTGTAGGTGACCACCTCGACGTCCGAATTGAGATCGGCAAGGCGCTTTTTGGCCGATTCGACCTTGAGGGTGCCGACGGTGGATTCGCCGTGGACAATCTGCCGTTGCAGGTTGCTTTTATCGACGACATCGAAATCGATCAAGCCGAGTTTGCCGACGCCGGCGGCGGTCAGATACAAAGACACGGGAGCGCCCAACCCGCCGGTTCCGATACACAGAACCTTGGCGTTGCAGATTTTTTCCTGGCCTTCCATGCCCACTTCCGGCAGAAGCAAATGGCGGCTGTAACGATTGATTTGGTCTGCGTTCAAACTCATGACGGTTTCCAATCCTTAATAATTCGGGGGTTCCTGATGTTAGATGCCTCTATTCTATCAAAATCCCCCGATTCCAAAAATAAATTTCAAAAAAGCTGAAAGCCTTATTTATCGAGAGCTTCCCGGTAGGCGGCCGCCAGCCCCGGCAGGGCGCCTTCGATTACCCGGTCGGGAAAACAGGTGGAAATCCGGAAATAACCCGGCGTCCCGAACCCGGCCCCGGGCACCACCAGCACCTTGTGTTCGGCCAGCATTCTGGCGAATTCCACTTCATCCGCGATCGGCGACTTGGGAAAAAAGTAAAACGCGCCCTGCGGTTTCACCAACTCATAACCGATGCCGGTGAGTTCCTTATAGAGCCAATCGCGCCGCCACCGGTAGGGTTCGACATCGACCGCGGCGTGTTGCACCTGCGCCACCACCCGTTGGAACAGGGCCGGCGCGTTGACGAATCCCAGCACCCGGTTGCAGAAGATAAGCCCGGCCATCACCTTCGCTGCATCCTCCGCCTGCGGGTGGACGGCTACATGACCGATGCGCTCGCCCGGCACCGCCAGGTCCTTCGAGGCCGAAGTGATGTAAATGCTGTTTTCGTATAATTCGAGAACGTTGGGCGTCTCTAACCCGTCGAACACGATTTTTTTATACGGGTCATCAGAGATCAGGTAAATCGCGCGTCCGATGTCCCGCGACTTCTCCCGCAGGGCGTCGGCCAACCCTTCGAGAGATTTCCGGGAATACACCACCCCCGTCGGGTTGTTGGGCGAATTGATGATCACCGCTTTTGTTTTAGATGTCACCGCATTGCGAAACGATTCCAGATCGATCGAGAAATCGTCCCGCGTGTTCACAGCCACGGTTTGACCCCCGTGGTTGTCGGCATAAAACAGATACTCCACGAAATACGGCGCAAAGACGATGACCTCGTCACCGGGATCGAGCAGGGTTTTGAGAGTGATATTCAATCCGCCCGCCGCACCGCAGACCATAACGATGTCGTCGGCGGACAGGGAAACCTTACATTCTTCGGTGAGCGACTCCGCCACTGCCCGGCGGGTGGCCTCGTATCCGGCGTTGGGCATGTAGCGGTGGTTGCCGGGAGTTTCATCCCGGGCGGCGGCGATCAGGGCATCGACCACCTCCTGCGGGGGCTCTGCGACCGGGTTCCCAAGGGACAGATCGAACACGTTGTCGGCGCCGAATTCCTGCTTCAACCGGATCCCCTCTTCAAACATCTTGCGGATCCACGAGGCCCGTTCCATGAAATCGTGAACTTTTTTTGAAATCGCCATGTGTTGCCCCGCCCAAAGAAATCATTCAATTCGGATTTGGTGTCAGGCAATCATACATGGAAACGGCGGATGGCACCACTGTTTCGATCGGGCGGGAAGGACGGAGGAAGGTTTAGGCGTTGTTCAATTCGAAGAAAATGAGTTTGCCGTGGTTGGTGGTCACCATGAAGCGGTCCCCGCGTGGAGAGATGCTCAACGAGGTAAAGTTTTCCTCTTCGGCGTAACCCCTCCCCAGTTTAAAGAAATCCTTCCTGAAGTTTACTTTCTGGACCACTCTCCCGGACTCCACATCGACCAGGAACAGTTGTTCGTATTTCAGGCAGACCATATACCGGCCATCCTGCAACAGGCCCAGATAGTAACCGCCTTCGCGAATCTGCGTGATCACCTGCCCGGTTTCCATATCGAGAATCAGGGTCCGGTCGCCGTCGGAGACGGCCAGGCGGCGGCCATTGGGAAACGGCGCGATGGGTTGCAGCCAGCCCAGGTGGTTCTGGACTCTGACCGGACGGCCGGTAGCAGTTTCCCAGATGAGAAGATCGGTGAATTCGTTGAAGGACCGCGAGCTGACGGAAGCGATGTACTGCCCGTCGGCCGAAAAATCCGCCTGCCACACCCGGCCCCGGTGGCCCCTCAATTCGCGGATAAGCTCCCCGGTCTGATAATCGTAAATCCAAACGCTATGCTCCAGGCCCCCGGTGATTTCCTTGAACACCGGATACCACCGGTCCAGAAGGTTGGCCTCGGAATCGGGGGACGGGCGTTTATTCTCCCCGATCAGCAGATACCGGTTCGATCCCACGGTGCCCCAGCCAAGGATTTCCCCCCGGCCATCGCCGATCTCCCGGATTTTTCTTCCGGTCACTGGATCCCAAATGTCCACCCCGGGTTCCTTGCCGCTGGAGATCAGCAGGTTGCCGTCGGGTGCGAATTGAATTCCCTGCGGGGTACCGTCCAGATTCATCGTCGAGTGCATTTTTTTTCCGGTCCGCACATTCCAGACCTGGGCCGCATATAACTTTTCGGACCATTCCTGAAACGGCCGTTTGAGCCAGAGGGTTTGCGCCACCCGGTCGCCCCGAATGGAATAAGCGGATTGCAGACTGTGGCCTTCATGTTTGACCACTCGCGTCACCCGCAACGGGTCCTCGCCCAGAAGTTTTTGATAGGTTTTTTTATAACGGGCCGCGGTGGGCGCGGGCTTCGCCAGACGCGCACCATGTTTTTTGAGAAGCGCGGACACGTCCCGATAGCTGAACTCCTCCGGGAAATAGAGCGGGGTGAATCCTTTTTCGTTTCTGGTATTGACCCGCGCTTTATGGGTCAACAGCAGTTGTACCATTTCTTTATGACCCTGTTGGGCGGCGATATGCAGGGCGGTATTTTTATTGTTGGCGCGGAAATGGATGTCCGCGCCGTGCTGAAGCAGGATTTCCGCCAGCCGGGTCTGATTTTTATTAACCGCTTGGAAGAACGGGGTGATGCCTCTCTCATTTTTTTCATCCACCCGGGCGCGGTGATCGAGCAGGAGTGTGACGGGTTGTTCATGGCCGTAATCGACGGCATGGAAAAGCGGAGTGTTTTTATTTTTGTCCTCGAAATCAACCTGGGCTCCCCGTTCGATCAAAAACTTGGCGCATTCGGTATCCTCCCTCTGCACTGCGCCGTACAGCAGGGTCCGTCCCTGATAACCGTAGGTCGAATTGACATCCAACCCGTCTTCCAAAAGCAGTTTCAACATGGGAATATTGCCCGCGACGGCCAGATCGTACGGTGATTTTTCGGAAAATGGATCACAGCCCGCCGCCAACAGGCCGCACCACACCCACAATCCATAAACCCAAATTTTTGAAAAACTCCTGCGGTCCATACTTCACTCGTCGTCTGTTTGAATATAGGGTACTTTATCAGTATAAGGGGTCGGCGGTTGGAGACCGCGAATATGTGGGGCCGACTACAGGTTTTCTCCGGCCCGTTGTGCATGTAACGGCAATCCTCGGGAAAGGAAGGGCAGTCACCCCGGACCCACAAACCGGGATGACTGATGAGGCAGGAAAGTTGGAAGGTTTTAAAGCCTGCTCGAACCAGGCGTTAAAGCAGGAAGTTCACGATCAGGGAGAACATCGCTACTCCCAGGTAGGTGTATAAAGTCAGATGGTCGGTAATTTTCTGGTTGATTCTGCGCCCGGTGACGGTATCCAGAACGTATTTGACATATGAATCGGTGTGCGGGGTTTGCCCGAGCTTCTGCTTGATGCGCCACTGGGTGTCGGTGAGGAGGCAGTACCTGTAGCCGAAAAACCGCCCCAACACCAGCCAGGAGAAGGCGATCAAAATCACCGCCGTCAGATGCACGAGGCGGGTCGGCTCGAACATCCAGCCCACGATGCAAATCAACATCAGGCCCAGGTGAATCACGTGCATCATATAATCCATGAATACCAGTCCGGCTCTCATGAGGTTTTCCCTCCTTAAACATTCTGCGGTGCATGGTGCTGCAAAATATCCTCCGCACCGGCAATCACTTTTTCAAACGCGTGGATGTACTGGTCCAGAATGCCGCGCCCGGCGTTGGGAAACGACGGCAGTTTGATCAGCGTCTCGTTGGTGGCCCGCGTTTTCGGCAGGGCGTTGGGATCGTACTCCGGCACCGGCGACTCCGGATCCGGCCGCGCGATTTCCTTCCAGGCACCCTCGGTGAATAACGGTTGCTGATGCAGTAGAGGGTACCGGGGCACCGCCACCTGGCATCCTTCCCGGCGCAACGCCTCGATCAGCACATCGCGCGGGAGGATGCATCGTTCCGGGTTGTAACGGATCAGATATTCAAAATAGACGCGTTCGATATGCGGCGGCGCCAGAAAAGTATGAAACCCGAGTTTCTTCAAAGCATGGGACAGGTACTCCAGGTTGTCGTTGCGCCGCTGGTTATTTTCCCACAACCGCCGCAGTTGACTGCGCGCGATGGCGGCGCTCACCGGGGCGATGCGGGTTTTGATGCCGAAACTGGTGGCGGCGAAACGACGGGCCGGGGTTTCCAGTTCGATGATGCGGGTGATGTCTCCCAGACACGCGGCCCTTTCAAAATAGTCGTACTCATCGCACAGGAAAACCCCGCCCTCACCGCCCGGCGACAGCTTGTCGCCCTGCAGGCTGAACACCGAGATGTCGCCCAGGGAACCGCAGGGCCTGCCCCGCCACGACGCGCCGTGCGCATGGGAGGCGTCCTCGATAATTTTCAAACCGTGTTCCTTCGCGATCTGCAACAGTTCGGTCATTTTGCCCGGCAGGCCCCAGAGGTGGACCACCACGATGGCCCGGGTCCGGGCGGTGATTTT
>SMVT01000126.1 GCA_004357365.1 Nitrospina sp. | reverse complement strand
TGGGAAAAGGCGGCGCGGGGCACGGACGGCCGGTTGTTTCCGTGGGGCAATGAGTATCAAAAAGGCTGGGCCAACGTCGGGGTCGACGGCGCCAAGGCCCCGGTGACCGGCGGAAGTTTTCCGAAAGACGTCAGCCCTTATAACGTCTATGACATGGCCGGGAACGCCATGGAGTGGACATTGAGCTGGTACCAGGCTTATCCGGGGAATGATTATCCATTTAAAAAATTCGGGAAACAGTTCAAGGTGCTTCGCGGCAACGGATTCCAGAAAGGCGGGCATTATTTTCTGGAGGCTTATCGGTATGCGTTTTACCGGACCGAGGCCAATCCCGAGGAATACTTTGAAAACGTCGGGTTCCGGTGCGTCCGACCGGTCATTTCCCGGAGGTGATTTGATCCCTGCCGGTTTTTGGTTTCAGGGGCCGCCACCAGAACGAAGAAAAGACCACCACCGCGAAAATCATATTGACCACAAACACCGTTTGCGGCGTGAACCATTCCATGTAAATGATACGGTTCAGCCAGGTGGCGAGAAACGATCCCGCGTAGGACTCCCCGCTCATCCCTTCTTCGAGAACGGTTAGCGGACAGGGAATCTGCAGAATCATCAGCAGGGTGATGGAGGCGAGGACCCCGGCATGAATCAGCCGGAAGCGGCGGTGATTCGTGATCAGGGCGACCGGGAATCCGATCACCACGAATAAAATCACCCCTAAATGTAACATTAAGATGAAAAACGCCATGGCCGGGACCCGTCCGGGTAGGGAAATCCCCGGGAGATTTCTATTCCAGAATGGTGTTGTCCAGAATGGCTTCCTTGAGCAGGGCCTTTGAGATATTGGCGTCCACCAGGTAAGCGTCCTTCAGATTGGCCTTTCTGAAATTGGCGCCGTGGAGGTTGGCCTCGAGGAGGAAGGCGTTTTTCAAGTTGACGCCTTCCAGGTTGGCGTAGGTCAGGTCGGCCCCTTCCAGATTGATTTCCTCCATATCCGTTCCCTTGCAGAAGGAATCCTTTAATTCACTGCCGACCATTTCCGCGTGTGAGAGTTTGACCCCCTTGAGCGTGCAGGAATTGAAATCACAATATTTCAATATGGCTCCCCTCAGATCGACATTGGAGATTTTGCAAAACCCGAAGTCGGAACCCCGGGCGTTAATGCCATTCATTCGGGATCCGGAGATGTCGACGGACTTGGCGTAGGTGTACATCAGCCGAGCGAACCTCAGATCGCTGTTTTGGATTTTCGACGACGAAAGATTGCTGTGGCTCATGTTGCTTCCCCGAAAATGGCATCCTTTGATCTGCGCGGAAGCGAAAACGGATTTCTCCAGTTTGGCGTTTTTGAAATCACAGTTGATCAGGGTGGCATCCTCGAAATTCGCGTTTTCCAGATTGCAGGAAGTGAAATTAACATTTTTGATTTTGGATTTTTTGAAGGAAGTGTTTTTGAGGTTGGCTTGGGAAAAATTGATATCCACCAGTTCCGATTTGTCAAAACTGGAACCTGAAAACACGGAAAAAATAAACGATATGCCATTCAGGCTGATGCCTTTGAGGTCGTAGGAGGTGAAATTAACACCATCATGAACGTTATTGTTCAAAGTCAGAGATAGAATTTCTTCGATATGCGACATTAAAGTTTCCGGTTCGGGATCAGAAGTCGGTTCATGTGGATATCGGCGCCGGTGAAGTCTCTTGTTTGGCAAGGCCCGCTTTCAGGTATTTTAAAATATAACCATTCAGCCAGTAATGATTTGTGGAATCCCTGCGGCTCCCCGGCACGAACACTTTCAGGTGACGGGGATGGTCCAGATTGTTGACCGACGTTTGGGGGAGGAGGTCGTTGAGGCTCCGCCCCATACAATTTATACCCGAATATGTTTTGCAGAACAACTCCCCCCATGAGGTCAGGTAAATCGTCACCATATGCCGGATGCGTTCCAGGCGTTTGTTGATGAAATTGGATACCTCCTTGTGGGTTTTGCATTCATCGATGTTTCCGATGGTGATTTCCCGTGGAATGGGATTGCCAAAGTCGACAATGATAAACATCTGTTTGATATGTGCGTTGGCCAATAACGCTTCGTTGGAGATATCGGCAATATTGACCTGTGCCAGAAAACTGGACAGTTCGTTTAACAGGCTTTTTAAATCCTGACCCTTGATGGAATGCTGTTCGGATCGCAACAGGAGGACGGTGTCCTCGTTGTACAGGTTGTTGAAGCAGGTGAAGGCAATCAGGAACTGCAGGGTGGACGCTTTTTTGATGATATTTTCCTGGGGGATCATCTCCAGCAGGGCCAGCGTTTTTCCACGAATGAGATACCAGGTTCCCTTGTCGGTTGGGTTGGTCTGGTGCAGGAGGAAAGTCAGTTCCTTTTCGCTGGTATCGCCATCGACCAGGGCGAACAGGTTTTCCACTTTGTTGACGGTCTTGCGGTAATAGCTGAACAACTTGCGGCCCAGCAGATGCGTATCCCTGTCGGTGATGAGGCTTTTGCCGGGTCCCAGCTTGGAGTTGGCTTCCGAAATATTCTTGTAGGAGTTCATCAGAATCTGGTTCATCCGGTTTCCGAGCGCCACTTTTTCCATCATTTGCCAGTCCATATACGAGTTGAGATTTTCCACCTTCTGCGGATCCCAATCCCAGTCATTAATCAGCTCAACCAGCATTTTTTTATTGGGGTCCGTACTGCCGTGAACCAGTTCGTAATTATTGACCTTGGAACCTGTTTTCAAATAAAACGCGATTCGGAGCGCATCCACTTCACGTTCGGTTTTGGTGGTCTGGAAATATTTTTCCACCCGTTCGAATAAATTTTTATAGGTATCGATTTTTTCATAAGGCATGCCGGAGAACACCTTTTTTTTGATTTCATGGCACAGCAGGTTGGACCGGGTATTGTTGAACATGTATTCTTCCAGCAACCCCATCTTGATGAGGGTTTTGAACGGGGCTTTGAACGATTTGATCAGGGTCCAGATTGAACCGCCAAAAAATTCTCCCTGGGAGATGTCGTCGACGTTGCCGGTATCCACAAAATCGTCCGGGTTCAACAGGGTTTGATTGGTTTGGACCAGGTGATACAGATTTTCATACAGGTTGTCGTCCGTATTGAGGGGTACGACCCACCAGAAAGGAATTTTGCCTCCGGTGATCACAGCGGTCCGGTACATTTCCTCTTTCAACAGTTTGGCCTGGGCCGAGCCGGTGCTTTCCGAGTCGCTTTCTCCGAAGATATTGTTTTTGACGTCGTTGATGTCGTTATTGAAAAAATGAATTTCCAGCTTGAAATTATTCCAGGTCCAATCCTCGATCAATTTCAGCTTTTTCTCGAATAGGGCCAGGCGTTCGGGCGTGACGCTTATTTTGTTGACGAACAGGGTGAAGTCGAGGTCCGACTTTTGGCTTTGGGCGATGGAACCGGTGCTTCCCATCAACAGAAGGGTGTGAATAAAAGGCGAATAGCTCTCGCCGCCTCTTAAAATGGCGCTCGGGAACAGGCGCTCCGCCGCCATCTGGCTTTCCGGGTTGATTTCAAAATTATAAATTCCGCAGGGAACGTCTTCATTAATGTATCCGGGAAGCCCTTTCATATTGATGTGCAGCAAACGGGGAATGAGGGTGAACACCAGACGGTCGGCCTGCGACAGGGTTTTCTGGATACGCTGGATTTTGTACTGGTTGTAACGCAGAAACAACTGGCGGTTGTTGAACAGCGTATTGGATATTTTGGTTTTGGCGTCGTTCATGAGTCTCCGGCGAAACGGCTCGAAATCGGCTGAATTCCCCCTTTTTCAATTATAAAGGTTTGTTTCGGGAAAACCCGAATATTTTGGGTCCAATCGGCAGGAATTATTTTCGGGCGGAAACCATTTTTGAGTCGGCAAAAAGCCCCTTTCGGTTATATAATTTCAAGGTAGGAAATGATTCGCCTGCGGTCCGCAACTGGCCCGCTCCCGCCTTATCGCGATGAGGTTGGATCAGGGGAAACCCCGCCTCATTCATTTTCTGAAAACCTCAACTCCCGAATCCCTTTTGGAACACAAACCAAGTTTACTGAAATCGAAAATGTACTGGGTGGGCATCCTGTACTTTACGGAAGGGTTCCCCCTGGGAGTTTTTTATGACGTGTTCCCGGTGCACTTTCGCCAGCAGGGGGTGGAGCTCTGGCAAATCGGTTTTATGAGCCTGTTGGGCTTGGCCTGGACCCTGAAATTTTTATGGGCCCCGGCGGTGGACTATTACCGTTACCACCGCCGATGGATCTTCGTCATGGATATACTCATGGGGATGGTCCTGCTCGGCTTCGCGGTGATCCTGGATTTCGGGCCGTGGGTTTGGGTGGCGATTGGTCTGTTCACGCTTTTTTCGGCGACCAGCGATATTGCCATCGACGGCTATACCATCGAAATGCTGGACACGAACGAACTGGGAATAGCCAACGGCATTCGTATCGGCATGTATCGCGTCGGCATGTTGGCTTCCGGAATTATCCTGATCCTCAGCGATTACCTGTCCTGGAGCGCCACCTATCTGGCCGGCACCGCCATCCTCTGCCTGTGCGGCACAGTGTGTCTGATGGCGCCGCAGGAGAAGCCGTATCACACCCGGTCGATCCATTCGGTTAAAGCGGAGTGGCGGCTTCTCGTTCAGCACCCCTATGCGCTGGCGCTGGTGTATCTGTTTATTCTGGGCGCGGTGGGTCTGGTGGACTGGAAACTGGATTTCTCGGAAGGCCTTCCGTGGTTGTGGCCCGGCCTGTTGTTGTTCACCGGGGCGATTCTCCTGTTGAGCCGCGCCGCGGCGCGTTCCAACGTCGAAAACAGTCCATCGTTGCGGGAGGATTTAAACGAAGGCCCCATGTTCGGCGCTCTGTTTGAATTGGCTCAGCGTCCCTACATCATTCCCATGGTTATCTTCATTCTCATCTTCAAACTGGCCGATTCCTCCATGGGCTTCATGATCAAACCCTTTTGGGTCGACATGGGGTTTAGCGCCACGGAAATCGGACTGGTGTCCGTCAACATCGGTCTGGGTTTATCGATCGCGGGCGGACTGGTGGGGGGATGGTTTACAGACCGCTTCGGGATTTTCAAGGGAATCTGGATTCTGGGGCTGGCGCAGGCGGTTTCCAACCTGGGATACGCGGCGGTGGCTTTTATCATTCCTCCCGCCGTGGAAGGCATGGAAT
>SMVT01000125.1 GCA_004357365.1 Nitrospina sp. | reverse complement strand
GAGCCCGGGATTCCCGAGCTGGATTCCTCCGCCGTGCAACGGGTCGGACTCAATCGTTCCTTTCTAACGGACATTCAGGATTTCGTTCGCGACCAGGTGGAAGACGCCGTCAGTATGTTCTACGATTGATTTCCCGTCGCCCCGGTTTTCCCTCCCCAACACCTTGGCTTGATTGTATACTTCTCCCGAAAACACCATGCGCGTTTACCGCAGGCATCTGATCCGGCGGTTTCCGTTAACGCTTCGTGCAATCATTCCTCAAAGGAAACACTCCAATGAAGGATTGTCCCTGCGGCCTGCAGTCCCCGTATGCCGATTGTTGCGGTCCCCTGATCCGCGGCACCGGCTATGCCGACACCGCGGAAGATTTGATGCGCTCGCGTTACACCGCTTACACCCAGCGGAACTGGGATTATCTGATTGCGACCACCCATTCCAGCGAACGTTCCGATAAAAGCCGGAAGAGTTTTGATCGATGGGGCAAGAGCGTCGAGTGGCTCACACTGGAAGTTCTGGATTCCAAAAAAGGGGGCGTGCAGGATGAGGAGGGAGAGGTGACTTTTGTCGCATTTTATCGTGAAGACGATGAAGAGCACGTTCTGCGCGAAACCTCAACCTTTCTGAAAGAGGACGGCCGGTGGACCTACAGCGAACAACGGTCCACCATTCACCGGAAAGTGCACGACGCGCCGCAGACCCCCGTGAAGCGCGAGGGACCCAAAGTGGGCCGCAACGATCCCTGCCCGTGCGGCAGTGGCAAGAAATTCAAAAAGTGTTGCGGTGCATAGGGCAGACCCATGACCCTGTTCGGATGGAACATTCCCTACTATATGATTACCACCGGGCTGTTTTCCCTGTTCCTGCTGGCGCTCATCGCCTCCCGGTTCAACAAACATTGGGAAAATGTTTTCTTCAAGGCCGCCGTTTCCGGTTTCTGGGCGCTGATCGTCCTGTGGTTCGTCAGCAGTCTGGTCCATTTTTTGAATCAATGACGGCGGCCGAAATTAACACTTTTCGGAGGAATGCCTGCCGCGCCGGCAAGGCATCGCTATTAAAATTGGCGCTCGGTGCTGGATTGATCCGTCGGTTCCAGGTCCGCCGGCGGGGGCTTTCCGCCAAAGCGCAGTTTTTTCCATTTCCGGAACGACTCCTCATCCAGAAGCTCCTGCATGCGAAGCAGGTTTTTGATATGCAGGTTCCGCTCGAACAGCCGGGACTGCTGGTCCAGATGCTCGTTTAAGCCGTTATAATCCATGGTGTCAGGTTTCAGCCTCAAGTCAGGCATGCCTTGATCTCCCTATCGGTTTGATAACTTATTGAAAAATAAAGCAATACTCGTGCCATAACGGGTGTCCTGGCAGGTGGGGTCGTGCAACCCTAATAAAAATTGTGGGTTATGAACTCCCGGGAGACGCGGGAGCAGGTGGATCGTGAAGGATCGGCCTGAAATAGATTCCCATGGGGAAATTTTGACAGGCCCGGAGGGCGGGTGGCTTGTTTTTCCCAGATGGGAAATATAATTTTGACCGGGCGGCGTGAGACGTATACATTAAAAACTATTAAAACTTATTTGCAGAATTGGATCATGGTCCCCAACCGCATTGTCCGCTATTTCATGTTTCTGGGTTACGCCCTCGGCCACGGGGGATGGACCTCGTTCCCGACATTCCAGAACGGCGTCACCCAGTTTTATTTCGAATACCTCGAGCAACACTATTATCTGAACAAGCCCGGCTACTACCCCCAACGCTACGGAGTGAATTGACCCCTGTTTTCTGATTTTGAATCCTCCCGTTTCTGTGAGAAAATTTTCGGGACGTGAAGGAGGCTTCCGTGACGCAACGGGTGCTGATCACATTAGGGGTTCTGCTGCTGGTGACCGGCCTGCTGTGGCCCATCCTGGGCAAGCTCGGCCTCGGCAAACTGCCGGGCGATATCGTCATCCGCCGCGACCCTTTCAATTTATATTTTCCCATCACCACCTGTATCCTGATCAGCGCCGTTCTGACCGGTTTGTTCTGGCTGATCGGAAAATTCAAATGAGCTTCGCCGAAACTGTTGGAGGCTCGCTCCATTAATTATCCTATAAGGAAACGCAATGATGACCACACCAAACCGTTCGTTTATTCATCTCCGGTGGCGGCGCGTTGGGGCGCTGTTGTTGCTGGGGGCATGGACGCTGGCGGGATGCTTCCAGGTGGGTCCGCCCGCTCATTCTTTCGGCCACAAGCACAAGCAGGTCGGCGTGCAGGAGGGCAGGCACCTCCGTTACCAGGACCCGGACCGCTACACCTGGCAGTTTCCGGATCGGGTGGTCAAGGCGCTTAAGTTGGAACCGGGCATGAAGGTGGCGGACCTCGGCGCGGGGACCGGTTACTTCACGTTCCGCCTGGCGGAAGCGGTGGGGGACGCCGGCAAGGTCTACGCCGTGGACATCGATGAGGAAATGAACGCCAGCGTGGATAAGCAGGCCGTGAAAAAACAGGCAGAGAACGTGCAGACCATCCTGGCGGTGGAACACGACCCGCTGATTCTTGAACAGGTGGACCTGATCTTCTCGGTCAACGCCTACCACCACCTGAAAGACCGCACCGCCTATTTTAAAAATGCCGCGCGCTATCTCAAACCCGGCGGGCGGGTGGCGATCATCGATTTCCGGGAAGGGGCATTCAAGCACTTCACCAAACGGGAGGTGGTGCTGGCAGAGTTTCAAGCCGCCGGGTACATCCTGGACAAGCAACACGGCTTCCTGCCCCGGCAGAATTTTCTGATTTTCTCGCGGGTGGCGAAATGAAGCGATTCGGTTGCGCGGTGTTATTGCTGATTCTGCTATGGATTCCTCCTAAACTGGGATATAGCGCAGGGCAATGGGAAGGCATGGACATGGTACGCTTCTGCACCGGCGACGCCATGGTGTTCGACGAATCGGTCTGCCGCGCCTATCTTCAGGGTGTCGGGGATGCGCATGAATACGACAAGTTGAAAGGCAGGCATCCGAAAGCCTTCTGTGTTCCCAAAGATAAAGCCGAACGCGCTAAAAGAGAAAAGATGGTGACCCTGTGGCTCGACGATTTCAAGGAACGCCTGGAAGAAAAACCCATCGAGCTGACCATCGACTTCCTCAAAGCCGTTTTTCCTTGCAAAAAGTAACAAGGAAGCAGAAGAATAATTTAATTCTATAAGCGATTTTAACCAAAATCTGGTGATAACTTTGGGAGAAATTTATGCCTTTGGAGCTGGGTATCTGGAGAATTGATGGCGATCTCCAACCGGTAAAATACGGCCCGTTGGATTTTGAGAAAAGGCTTGAAGATATTCTTGACGAAGATATAAACATTGCCAATCCTAATTGGATGCTCATAGGGCGGCAGGTTAAAACCACATTTGACAAAATTATTGATCTTTTGGCAATTGATGGTTCTGGTAATTTGGTTGTTATTGAGTTAAAGCGGGATAAGACCTATCGGGATATTGTGGCTCAGGTATTGGATTATGGTTCTTTTGTTATGGAATTGAAGGATGATGATATTGCTAATATATTCCAAAATTACCAATCTAAATATCATCCTGAGTGGACTGTAAATTCATTAGACGAGGCTTTTTGCCGCAAGTTTTCTGTAAAGCAAATGCCGGATGAATTGAATGAAAATCATCAGCTTGTTATTGTCGCTTCAAATTTGGACATGAGTACCGAGAGGATTGTAAATTATCTATCGCAAGTTCATAATGTTGATATTAATGCAGTGTTTTTTCGGGTCTTTAAAGATCAGGAGAGGGAATATCTGGCGCGAGCTTGGTTGCTGGAGCCTTCCTTGCAAGAAGGGGTTAAATCCAAGGCAGGGGCTGAAAAAGGAGAATGGAACGGAGAATATTATGTTTCTTATGGTCCAGAAAGTAGAAGTTGGAAGGAAGCAGTAAAATATGGATTTATAAGTGGTGGGGGAGGAACCTGGTATTCAAGTACTCTTGATCTTTTGGAACCAGAGGCGCGCATCTGGGTTAATATCCCCGGAAATGGATATGTAGGTGTCGGTATTGTTAAAGAAAAAGCAGTAAACTTGGAGGATTTTCTGGTCCTTAACGATCAAGGAAAAAGAATTCCTATTGTAAGTCTCCCAATAGAAACGGCTAATTTAACTCAAGCAAAAGATGATCCTGAAAAAGTTGAGCGTGTGGTTCGTGTGGAATGGATCAAAACCCTCCCTTTAGATAAGGCTGTAAAAGAAAAGGGATTTTTTGGGAACCAAAATACAGTCGCAAGACCTAAAGTTCAAAAATGGAACCATACTGTTGAGCGCTTGAAAAAAAGATTTGGGATGGAGTGAAAAAATTTTCTCTATTTAAATTGGACAGCGGATTTCCAGGTGGTTGCCGTCGGGATCGGTGAAGTGGACGGACTCGCCCTTGCCCAGCACCAGCGGTCCTTTGAAATCGACCTTCCTTTTTTTCAATGCTTCGACAATGGCAGGAAACCGTTCGCGGGTGGTGCCGAACGCGAGATGGGCATAGCCCTGCCCGCTCATCGTCTCGAGGGCGCCTTGCATATCCAGATCTTTCGTCTCGAACAGGTGGACTTTCGCGGCTTCCGGTGGCTCGCTGGCGGAACTCAGCATGAGGTGCCTGATGTTTTCCGCGTAGCGTTCGGTGACTTCGAACCCCAGCACCCCGGTATAGAACGCCTCGGCGCGGTCGAGGTCGCGCACGTTGAGGCCAATGTGATGCACACCGTCGAGTTTCATGGTGGCATCATCCTCCAAAGCCCCTGCTCGGTCAACCCGGGCAAGGCCCAGCCAGCGTGACGCTGAACCCAGCTTGACCCAATAGGAGCGATTGTCATTCTGAGCCCTTCGGCAGGCTCAAGATAAACTCCTTGAAGAATCCAGGTTTTAAAGTTACCCGCGGCGGTTCGCCGCCCAGCGTCACGCCGGCTTGACAGGCGGGTGCTGGGGTATTATATTATAGTTAGAGAACCCTAGAATTATCGAATTAACCCCTGAATCGGTGAGAAGATCGTGGAATCCAAGCGTTTGGCTAAAGTTTTCAAGGCGTTATCGAATGAGCGCCGACTCGAACTGTTCCGCCTGATTTATGATCAATGTAAGTTGGAGGAGAGCCGGGCGACTCAGGATGGGAAGGGGTGTTGCGAAGGCATCGAAAAGGCCTTCACCATGGCATGCGGTTGCCTGAATCTTTCGAGGTCCACCATCTCCCATCATTTCAAGGAATTGCAAAACGCCGGACTGATCACCTGCACGCGCCAGGGCCAAACCTACATGTGCCAGGTGAATGAGGATTATGTCGACGCTGTTCGGAGTTTTTTAGGCTGAAAAAAATTTACCGGAATAATTCGATAGTTATCGAATTATAAGAATAAAGGAGGACGTCATGAAACGCTTTGTTGCCACCATCTCTCTGCTGGCGGCCCTGTCGGTCTTCGGTTCTCCTGCCTGGTCAAATCCCGATTTCTTGCAGGCCGAACCGGCCATGACCACGCAGTTCGGCTGGAACCTCGAACCGAACGGCATGCTGACCATCGGATACGATCTCAACCACAACGGCCGGCCGGATTTCTTCACGGTTCGGGTCGTGCTGTACAAATATATTACCGGGGAACCGATCGAAACGGTTGCCCGCTACCATCCGGGTCATCCGGTGTTCCGCGTCGATTACGGCGTTAAGGGGTTCTATTACATCGCCGCCCGGTATCCACTGTTCTATGCGGTGGACGTCAACGAGGATGGTCACTGGGACGTCATGTACCAGGACGTGCTGGAGGACGGCGTGAACGGTAACGAAGAGTTTTATGACAGCCCGTCCGGATGGCTCGGCGCTTTGCCGGTCGGTTGAATCCGGACGAATCATCAACCTTCAATTGAAGGAGAACGTCATGCTTGATTGTTGCGGCTCCAACTGGAGCGAATTCATGAAGGACAAGCTGGAATTCAAAATCGAGGAGACGGAGAAGGGCATCCGCATTGAGGTGGTGCCGAAAGATCCGGCAAAAAAGCAGGCCTTTCAGGACCTGATAAAAGCCTGCAGAGAATTCTGCGGTTTTGAAGATTTCAAATGCTGTTGATCGTGACCGGTGACCGCCGGGGTAAATCCCTGCGGTCATTGGACATGGCGAGTCAGGCCGATTGGGCCTGGTTGCTTTTTTTGGAGAGGATGGGCCGAGGTTTGGTTTTCTTCCTGCCTTTGGCATAACCGCCCGGGAACAGGATTTGCCGGTCGGCTCTTGCTTTTAGGGCTTTTTCGGAAATGATCTTTTTCAAGGCCCCCGAACTATCATAAACCCGAACTTCATGCATGGTTTCTCTTCCCCCTTCCGGTGCCTTGCGCCACCTGCCGTTGATTAAAGACTCCGGCAGGGCGTGCGCCCTGCCGGAAAACGCTTGAACGGTCGTTTATCGAGGTACGACCTTCGTGGCCTGCGGACCCTTTTGGCCCATGGTTTCCTCAAACTCAACGGTCTGGCCTTCGTTCAGGGTTTTAAATCCATCACCTTGAATTTCCGAGAAATGAACGAACAGATCCTGCCCATTTTCGGATTCAATAAAACCATAACCTTTGCTTTCGTTAAACCACTTTACTTTACCTACTGACATAACAATACTCCATTGGTGGCAATTGGCAAGGCCTATTCCGGATATTCCCGGGAGTGCCTTACCGGTTTTAACAGGGGTTGGGTCTTTGGAAGGGTTTCTGCAGGCCAGATGGGGCAAAAAAAAACCAACCTAAGGTTGGCTGGTCCGTCAAAAAAAATCGCTTGTAATCTTGTCCCTAGACAGGGGTCACAATGATCCGCTACTCAATGACTTCTAACAACCCTACATTGCTGTCCACCTTAGCACATAAATGGGGAATGTCGACATAAATAAAAAATAAAAATCAGGGCCAGACCCGGCCGAAAAAGCGGAAATAACCCTTTTTACGGCTATAATCCAGGTATTTAAAAAAAATCAGGCAGTATTGAGGAACTTTTTATCGACGATCTGATCGACCGAAAACTTGCCGCCGCCGTATAAAATCAGGGGTATCGCTATCGCCAGAGCCAGCAGATGAAATTCAAATCCTTCGCCAGCTTGATGGCCGGCCCAGTTCATGAAAATCCCGTTGTTCCCATGGACCAGGGCGATGGCGCCCAGCATGATGCAGGCCACGCCCGCGGCGCTCAACCGGGTCAGAAAACCGGTGATCAATCCTAATGCCCCGAACGACTCGCCGATAATCACCAGAAAAGCGATCAGGGCCGGGATCCCCATTTTATCCGTAAAAAATCCCATGGTGGCGTCGAACCCGTGGCCGCCAAACCAGCCCAGTAGTTTTTGCCCGCCGTGGAAGAAAAACACCAGTCCCAGCATGACGCGAAGAATGAGGTGCGTGGTCGAATCATCCGTATGAAAAAACGATTTCAGGAATTTCATAAAGCCTCCTTATTAGGGAAACGAACCCTGACTTTTATTACAAGGGATAATATCATTTCGTCACCTACTCCGTTGGATAATTTTGAACAAACCGGTGGAGCGGGATGCGCACGGCTTCCGGCCATGAACTGATTTTCCGGGAAACCGGGCCCCACACCCCATTGACGCGATACCGGAATCATCCAGTGAAAAAACTTTTCATTATAATAGGGGCGCTGTTTTTGGTGCTGGCGGGTTGCGAACAGGACACGGAGTTTCCGTTGATTCTTCTCCCCACGGCTGAGCCGTCCTCAAAAATGTGCAATGACCGGGGCATCGACCACTACCGTCAGAAAGATTAGCAGTCGGTGCTGATCGATTTCGTTTAGGCGCGGACAGCAGACCACACGGCGGGGGAGATCCATTTCAACCTGGCGCTCACCTTGCTGAAGCTGGGCGAAGAGGACAAGGCACTGGAATCGTTCCGGCTGGCCGTCAAACATGCCTACGGCAACCCCAAAATCCTGCAATCGCCGCTCTTGAACCGGTATCTGAATCTCAAAAAACAATAAGAATCCCTAGCAGATGCCTGCTCCCGACGGGCTGGAAAAATAATAGAACCATCCCGGGAGTTATCCTTTATCCTGAAAGGGTAGAAGTCATGAAGGACAGGGAGCCGTTATATGGATAAAGGAATGAAAATTTTAATCAAACTATCCGGGATTGGCCTGATTCTGCTGGCGGTCCAAGAGGCGCTGGCCCACGGCATGTCGGAGGCCGACCAACAAGCCATGCTGGACGGCGGTTATCTGCAATACATGTGGCTGGGCGCGACCCATATGTTGACGGGGTACGATCACCTGTTGTTCGTGTTCGGCATCGTGTTTTTCCTGACGACTTTTATGGATGTGGTCAAATACATCACCGCGTTTACCGTGGGCCACAGCATCACCCTGATCTCCGCCACCCTCATGGGTGTCACCGCCAATTATTTTTTGATCGACGCGGTGATCGCGCTCAGCGTTTGCTATATCGGGTTTGAAAATACCGGGGGCTTCCGGAAGTATTTCCAAAAATCCCCCAACCTTCTGCTGGCGGTTTTTCTGTTCGGATTCATTCACGGTTTCGGACTGTCCACGCGCCTGCAACAACTCCCGCTGGGGGACGACGGCTTGATCTGGCGGATTCTTTCTTTCAACCTGGGGATCGAGCTGGGACAGGTGGGCGCCTTGTGCCTCATGGTGGCCCTGCTGTTCAAGTGGCGGCGGACCCAGACATTTCTGCAGATCAGCAAGGTGTCCAACAACGGGTTGATCGTGGCGGGCGCTCTGTTGTTCCTGATGCAAATGCACGGTTATCTGCACACGGTGAATCCTGACGAGTTCGGATTCCCGGCGGACAACCACGCCCACGCTCACGAAGTTTTGGCTGTTCCAAGCGTTTCCCCCGGCAGTGAATACGGCCTGTTGCCCAACAACGGACCCGCGGAATTGTTTAACCGGTCCGACTGAATTCCGGCCCGTTTCGATTTTTTATTTATGGTCAGGGGAGATTCATAAAGGAGCGCTTATGTGTTTATTTACCGAAGAGATCGACGAGGTTTCCGACACCCGGATTTTCGCGCGGATGGCGGGCGATACACAAATCTTGGTTTATGAAATGACCTTTTCCAGCAAGGAGGACCTGGCGATGGTCCTGCCCATTCCAGTGGCGCCGGGAGTAGGCGAAGACGCCGTCGATTTTATTTCCATGGGCGATTTTCCATTTTTTTTTAGCTGGCTGGATGAATTGTTTCCGGTAGTAATCGGCGGGATGGAGGAAGACGACCTTGAGTTCCTGGATGCCCCGGTCACCGCGTCCCTTCTGGAAGTGCATCAGGTGGGTTGTTTCGAGGCTTCCTTTGTTCCGCAAAGAAAAGACTTCGAGCGGCTGGACCCGCGCTTCCGCCTGCCGGAGAAGGTGTGGAACAGTTTTACCCATTATGAGGATTACGGTTTCGTGGTGTTCAAGCTCAAGCGCGGGCAAAACCAGGAAGTGCATCCCATGGCGTTTTCGTTTCCGACGCGCCAGCCGGAAAAGCTGTTTTACCCGACGGTCCATGTTCATGACGGAGAATTCCATGAGCAGGCGGAGTTCGACCATACCCTGTATGCCCAGGTGCCGGTCGAAATTCGCGGATGGGAGCCGTCGGAATGGTGTCTGGGGAAAGAGCTGTTTGAAATGCCCTCGGACCCAGATGTGCGTAAATTTATGGGTCTTGAACAGAAAGAAAGGTGGAGTCCTGTGGCCGAGTTAAACGTCGTCGAGCTCGATCGATCCTGTTACCGGGAAATCATCCGGGGGATGCGTAAAAACGAGGACATCCGGGTTTCATTGAATGCGCCGGTTTAATCCCGCTGGAGAGGAAGATCAGATAATAGTAGGATGCGGACATGAATCCCGAAGAACGGCAGGACCTGAAGCGGAAGATTGAGGAGGAAATCGCGGCGCAGAAGACACTGATCGCCAGCCTGTCGGAAACCTCGAAACCCGTCGCGCCGGAAACGCCATCAACAAACTATCCCGCATGGAGGCGCTGAGCGACCGCCCCGTCCACGAGGCGTCACTGAACGCCGCCAACACCAAACTGTCGCGGTTGGAAACGGCATTGGGCAAAGCGGACCGACCAGATTTCGGCCTCTGCGCCAATGGCAACAATCCATTCCCGCCCAGCCGCATCCTGCTGATGCCCGAGGCCACCCTCTGCATCCTCTGCGCGGAGAAGAGTTAACCGGCATACCACCCCATTCTTTTGCTTGATCTGGCTGGACTTTTTCTCTACCTTACCCACTCGACAAAAAATTTAGGCAGGGATTCCTTCCCGGCTGGATTGAGGAGAATTGAATGAAAGCGGAAGAATGTACGTTGTTCAGCGGCGGGGCCCAGGGAGCCGAGGCGGAATTCGGCGCGCAGGCCGAGAAAGCCGGCATGGAAGAAATTAATTTTACGTTCGAGGGGCACCAGGTCGTTCGACAGCGCGGCCTGCGTCACCTCACCCAGGAGGAATTATTGCATGGCGACGTCAGCCTGTCCTACGTTTCCAAACTGATGCACCGGTCCTACACCCAGGGGCCGCTCCTGAAAAAAGTTCTGCAGAGCATCTGGCACCAGATCAACAACGCCGAGGAAGTGTTTGTGGTGGGTAAGATTCTGGAGGACGGCACCGTGAAGGGCGGCACCGGCTGGGGCGCGGAGTTCGCCAAGCTCTGCAACAAACCCCTTCATGTATTCGATCAGGATCAGAAGCAGTGGCACTGGTGGAACGGAGATAAATGGGAGAAGGGCAATCCTCGCATCCAGAAAAAAAAGATCGCCGGCACCGGCACCCGTTTCCTCAACGACGCCGGCAAACAGGCCATCGCCGATTTGTTCAAAAATTCCTTTTAAAAAAATTTCTTATGCGGGCGGAAAGCGGAAGAAGACCGCCCGGAGAAAATCCCGGCCCGGTAACGGCGGATTCTCAATCGTCTTTGTCGTGGTCGTCTTCGTGCTCTCCTTTTTCATGGGGCTCAAGAATCGTGCCCGACTGGTTGTTGTCCCCCTTCGACAGTGCCTGTCCTGAGCTTGTCGAAGAACTCAGGGTGACGCATAGGAAGAATCACCCCAACCCCTCTTTACAAGAGGGGCTAAGTCATTCCCGGCGATTCGCCGGGCGTCACGCGGGTCAGGCGGAGCAGCTGAGCCGCATTTCGACGTGCGATTCCGGGGTTTCGGCGGCGTACAGTTCGGGGTCGATGCCGTAGCGGCTAAAAATTTCGGGGCGGTCGTTGTAGGGGTCCTGCAAGAGAATACGCAGCCGTTCCACTTCGGAAAAGTCGGCTTGCTTCATCGCTTTGTCGATGGCGCGTTCCAGCAGGTAATTGCGCAGGATGAAGCGGGGATTAACTTGGTTCATGGTTGCTTTTCTTTCATTGAGGTCAGGGTCTTCCCGCTCGATCAACTTGCGATACATGTCCAGCCAGGAATCGAGGTCTTTGGGATTGTTGAAACCCTGGCGCAGGCTCGCCGGCACTTCACCGGGAAAGGCGGAAAGGTTTCGAAAGAACAGAGTGTAGTCCACTTGGTTTTCATATAGGATATGGAACAATTTTCCCACCAGGGTGGTAAACTCCGAGTCCAAAATCTCGAGGCCCAGTTTTTGGCCCATGAGTTCATTGTAAAATCGATTGAACGCCGGCTGGTATTGTTCCAATTCTTCGGTGATGATCTCTGGGGTGATCAAATGAGTTAGCGTTTCACCCAGCTTGGCCAGGTTCCAGTGGCCGATCTCCGCCTGCCGCCCGAACGCGTAGCGGCCGTGGCCGTCGGTCTGGTTGGGGGTGAAGTCGGGATTGAACCGGTCCATGAACCCGAAGGGACCGTAATCGAACGTGATGCCGGTGAGCGTCATGTTGTCGGTATTCATCACGCCGTGGATGAACCCCGCCGACTGCCAATGCGCGATCAGCCGCGCGGTTTTCTGCATCACGGTTCGGAACAGCAGTTGATATTTGTTGGCCTCGCCGGCAAGCTCGGGGTAATGCCGCTGGAGGATGAAATCGGCCAGCCGGGTGACGGCTTCCGGGCGGTTGGTGTAATGAAAATTTTCGAAACTGCCGAAGCGGACATGCGAGTCACTCAACCGCACCAGCAGGGCGCCGGGTTGCGGCGTCTCCCGGTACACCAGCTCACCGATGCCGATGATGGCCAGCGAGCGCGTCGTGGGGATGCCCAGTCCGTGCACCGCCTCGCCGCCCAAATATTCCCGGATGGAAGCGCGCAGGGAGGCGCGGCCGTCGAACCCGCGGGCGAACCGCGTGGGCCCGCAGCCTTTCAGGTAGACATCCCAGGTGTGACCCGATCCGTTGGCGACTTCTCCCAGCAGGAGGCCGCGTCCGTCACCCAGTCGCGGGTTGTACAGGCCGAACTGATGCCCGGAGTAATCCATCGCCAGCGGTTGCGCGCCCGGCAAGGGGCGGTTGCCGGAAAAATATTCGACGAATTCCGGCCGTTCGAATTCTGCCGGGTCCAAACCGATCAGCGCCGCCGCTTCGGGGTTGCCGTCGATGAGATAGGGAGCGGCTACGGGATCGGGCGATTTCGCCTGAAAAAAATCCGGCCCCAATTCATAAAAAGAATGGGCCCAATCGAATTGTTCCAATGTGGCCATGAAAAGCGATCCCGTCCTGTGTTTTAACGATAAGGTTCAGTGAAATAAGATGGCAGGGGCCCGCCAAAGGATTCAAATTCGGGGCTCCTTGAAGGGGGAAATGGATGCTTGGTCCGGGCAGTAAGGAAGGCTCTTTATCCCAGCAAACATTGAAAAGTTATAGGTCCGATAGGGTCCAGCGTCACGCTGGTTATGCGGTGCGCTTCAAGGTGTTTTTGTCGATGTGGTGAAAGAGGTCTTTCCGGCCCTTGATTTGGAGTTGGGTGTCTTCCTCGTAGCTGAAGCTTTGATCGTCTTGGAGGGTGACATTCAATTCGTATCGGACGGTTTTTAATTCCTGATTTTTACACTTTATATTATTAGCCAGTTGGGTCTACCCTGTTTTGACGGGGAACACTTTCTTCATTTTTTCCTCGCCGAAACCACCCGGGGATAATGATTAAAGTCGGAGACCATGACCGGGTCCGTAAAAGCCCTCGTTTCCCTAATCAGAGAACACACGGGACCGTGAACGCCGAAACCGGTCTCCACAATCACGTACCCTCCCTTTTTTAAGAGACGGACCGCATCAGGAATAATGGCATGGTAAAAATTTAATCCATCCGATCCACCGTCGAAGGTTCTTCTGGGTTCATGGTCCTTGATCTCAGGCATCAAACCTTCAATACGATCCACCCGGATATAGGGAGGATTGGATAGAATAAAATCGAAAGGGCCCAGATCCTCTCGATGAGTGGCATCAAACAAATCCCTTTTAAGAAAGCGAATTTTCCGGGCCACGCCGTGTTTCTTTGCATTCTCCTGGGCGACCGCCAGAGAATCGTTCGAAATGTCCACGGCAATCACTTGGCTTTGGGGAACTTCCAGGGCCGCCACGATGGCAATCACCCCCGATCCGGTACACATATCCAGGATTCGGAAAGAGGTTTGCCCGGGGAAGTTCTTTTTGAGTTCTAAAAAATGTGAGATCAGGACTTCCGTTTCCGGGCGGGGGATTAAAACATCGGGCGTAACTTTGAAATCCAGCGACCAGAATTTGCGATGCCCTAGAATGTAATGAAGCGGTTCCCGAGCCGCCCTCCGCTCCACCCAGTTCCGGAACCGATGCCCATGATTCGGGTCCACTTCCCGTTCCAAGGGCGGAGGCGCTTTTTCGCTGCTCGAGGCAACCACCTCTTCAAGCAGGGCCTGGGCGTCCGTACCGGGCTGCTCCACCCCGGCCTGGGTCAAATGTTCAATTGACCATTGCAACAGGGTTCGATAAGTCCGTTCCATTGGTTCTCCCGGTCATCGACGGGTTCATGCGCAAAACCATGATACGCCCCCGATGAACTCTCAATAGTGTGCTGAGCAAGAGAGCGAATTTAATCATGCACAAACCTATTTTTTGACTTTCCAAATCGAATCGACAAAATACCTTTTGGAATCAAAAAGGTGTTCTACGATCTCAAATCCGTTGTTTCGAGCCAACTGCTCG
>SMVT01000124.1 GCA_004357365.1 Nitrospina sp. | reverse complement strand
TTAAAAAAAGGTTTTTTCGGACGGTATGTTTTTCGCCACCACATGAAATAAAGCGCACTTTCCTTTACGGAAGGAGTCCTCGCAGGAGCCGGAAATTCCCGATGGATCGAACTTAACCGGCGGTCAGCAGCGAATCGTAAAGGCGGATAACCTTATCGAATTCCTTCCGATGTCGATTGGATATCGTTCGGCTGTATTTCTTATGATATTTGAATAGGAAGGGATTATAAACCGTTTTCTTGCGGTCCCGGCTTTTGATCTCGTAGTGCAGATGCGGGGCATAACTGCGCCCGGTATTGCCGGACAGTCCGATTTGCATGCCCTGCCCCACCCACTGACCGGGGCGCACCAGCACCCGGTCCAGATGCAGGTACAGCGTCTTAACGCCCTTGTCGGGATGGTCGATTTCAATACAGTACCCGTTCCTCTTGGTGTTCCAGTTGGCGCGCGTCACCCGCCCGGCGAAACTCGAATACACCGGTGTTCCCACCTCCGCCTTGAAATCGGTGCCGGCATGCCCGGTGCCGCTGCCGCGGCGGTGTTCTCCGGGAAGCGCGGTGATCTCGGAATAATTGCGGATGGGCGAGGAACGGGAATCGAGGCGGGAAATCATCTCATTTCCCCGGTTGTCGAAATAGCTTCCGTAATTCATCTCGGCGGTTTTGAAAAAATTCATCGCCAAGGTTTTATGCAGAAACCCGCTGACATAATCCAATTTCAATATTTTTAATTCCGGCCCGGCGGGCAGGCTCTGATAAATCAAGGCCACCTTGTCCCCTTTACGGATTTCCCGGTCCACGTCCAGAAACCAGGACAGTTGGCGCGCGATGCGGACTGCCAGGCCCCGGCACTGGTCCTCCGAGACGATCCGGCACACGGAAAAGGTGAGGGAACTCTGCACCGTCAAATGCAGGGTGCGCACCTCTTTGCCCTCCAGATAACCGCCGGACAGGCGAAACGTATCCGGCGTAGAAGCCAAGGACTCTTCGTCCGGCGATCTCGAAATGCGGGCTTCCCGAACTTTCTGCGAGGATTGAACAGGCAGATACGTAAACTTTCTGGCCCCGGTTCCCTGGTCGGCCCTGAAACCGATCTTGGCCTCGATCTGTCCGAGGGAAATGTTGAAGGCGATCAGGCCCGCATTCACCCCCAGGATCAGCACAAACAACATCATTCCTGGACGGATGCTGCGGCGCGGTTTTTTGTCCGGCCACTGTTGATTGTCGAGAACGGTAGGACGATGCATACGGGTCGATGGTATCCGAGTCAGAAGTTTGGCCTCTTCATCCGGCCCGCCGGGTGGCGGCGGATGCGCTTTTTGCGGGCCTCCGGAGGCCGTCGGGAAAAGGTTTTCAGGACCCTGAAAAACCTGTATATTATGGCAGAACCAACCCGGTTTGACAATAGGCCGGAATCAAATAACCCCTGTTTTTTCAATAATTAATGGATTACCAGCCGGAAATCATTTACATCGAGGAAGGGGCCGCGGACTACGCCATGACCCGCCGGGTGCTGGACCATTTCCCCGGGGTGCCCACTCGTCAATCCCCGGACTTACAGGAGGTGATGGACGATATCCGTCAATCCTCGGTCGATGTGTTCGGCGCGGCCAAAAGGCGTCTTCTGTTGTCGCGGTTCAAGGGGTCGTTTCTCAAAAAATGCCCCGGCATCAGCCCCGGCATGGTGTGTTGCAATTACTACGTGGTCAACCTCATCACCAACTGCGTGTACGATTGCTCGTACTGCTTCCTCCAGGACTTCCTGCAGAACAATCCGCTGTTGACCGCTTTCGTCAACCTGGATGACCTGCTGGCGGAACTCGACGAAACCCTGTCGGCCCATCCCAACCGCACCTTCCGGGTGGGAACGGGTGAATTGACCGACAGTCTGGCGCTCGACGATTTCCTCCCGTATTCGGAAACGCTGATTCCCTTTTTCAACCAGAGGAGCAACGCCGTCCTGGAATTGAAAACCAAATCCGACCGGATTGGCAACCTGCTGAGCCTCGACCCGTCCAATATCATCGTCTCGTGGTCCATCAACCCGCCGGAGATCGCCGAACGGGAAGAGAAAGGCACTCCCGGCACCCTTAAGCGATTGAACGCCGCCCGGCAATGCGCGGAAAAGGGTTACCGCATCGGATTTCATTTCGACCCGGTCATTCTGTTTCCCGGCTGGGAGGCGGCCTATGCCGACCTGGTCGATACCCTGCTCGAAAACGTGCGGCCGGAGAGTATCGAGTGGATCAGCATCGGCGGATTCCGCTACCGGCCCAACCTCAAGAAAGTGATCAAGGACCGTCACCAGGGCACCCGGCTGTTCACCCAGGAGCATCTACCGAGCGAAGACGGCAAGTTCCGCTACCTGAGGCCGCTCCGCAATCGGGCATTTGCAACCCTGCGCCGGATGGTGAAAGACCGCGCCCCTGATGTGAATGTGTATCTGTGTATGGAAACGAAGGAGATCTGGCAAGGCGTGACGGGGAAGATGCCGCGCAGTGATAAAAAGCTGGATCAGTTTTTCGATTTATAGGCGCATCGGCATCACGATGCTCTGGTAATCCTTGTCCTCGCCGATGGTCAACAGGCAGGAATAGTTCTGGTCCTTGAGGTTCAAAATGACCTCATCCTCCTCGATGACGTTCAACACATCGAGAATGTATTTGGCGTTGAGCCCGATGCGCACCTCGTCTCCTTTATAGTCGATCTCCACCTCTTCTACCGCCCCGCCCAGCTCGGTGTGATCGGACACCAGCGTCAACGACCCGGTCTTGATTTCGAAGCGGACCATTTTGGATTTTTCATCGGCCAACAGCGCGACCCGCGTCAGGGCCTGAATCAGCGCCTGGGTGTTGACCTTCACCTTCAAAGGGTTATCGGTCGGAATGACCTGCTGATAGTTGGGAAATTTTCCGTCGATCTTGCGCGATACGATGACCTCGCGATCGTGAATGAAGGCCAGTTGATTATCCTTCACCGAAAACGCATAGGTGGCGCTCTCTTCGTTCTCCATGAGTTTGAGCAGTTCGGTCAGCACTTTCTTGGGCAGGAGGAAACTGGTTTCGCCGCCCTGGGCGTTGGACTTCAACAGCGGCCGCCGGATGTACGACAGGCGATGCCCGTCGGTTCCCACCAGGTTGACATGGTCTCCGTCCTGCTCCAGCAAAAGGCCGTTGAGCGCCTGCCGGCTTTCGTCGGGTGATATGGCGAAATACGTTTTGCGGATCATTTCCTTCAGCTTGGCGCCGCTGAATTCCATGAGCGCGGTTTCGCTGTACTCCGGCAGTTTGGGGAAATCCGAAGCCGGCAACCCCGGAAGCCGGAAACGGGACTTGCCGCATGTGAGAGACACCCAGTCGTTTTCCTCACGGATCAGGTGCACTTCCAGGTCGGGGAGCGCCCGCAGAATATCGAACAATTTGCGCGCATTGATGGTAACGGATCCCTGGGACACCACCTTGGCGGGGCAGAACCCCTTGATGCCGATTTCCAGATCGGTGGCCTGTATGACGATGCCGTCCTTTTCGGTACTGATCAGGACATGCGCGAGGATGGGCATGGCGCCTTTGCTCTCGACGATCCCCTGAACTTTGTGGATGCTGTTCAGGAAGTCGTCTCTGCCGATCTTGATTTCCATGGTTCCTCCGGGAAAAGGTGGGCCGGGAAAGGGCACCGGGGCTTTTAATTATCATAGATTCCATCGGCCTGTCAAAATAATAATCACCGGAACCGGAAGGCTCGGGAAATCTCCCTCAATTCCCTGAAAAAACGCTATTCATCCGCCCCAAAACGGGCCTTCCGGAGATCTCTCGGAAGCCCCCAACGACGGGCCTTGACTTTGCCCGATTCTGCGTGATAACTTCAATTCACGGTAACCGAAACCGAGGTTTACAGCATGATCATCGTTATCAAGCCCGACGCCACTGAAGAGCAAAAACAGGCGGTCAAAGACAAAATCATCGAGCTGGACTACACCCCCCACGAAATCGTCGGTGTCGAGCGCCAGGTGATCGGCGCGGTCGGCGCGGATCACGGCAAGGACCACCTGATGGAGGTCCTGGAATCCATGGCCGGGGTGGAATCGGTGATCCCCATCCTGAAACCGTACAAGCTGGCGGGGCGCGAAATCAAATCCGCCAACTCCGAGGTGGATTGCAGCGGGGTGACCGTCGGTGGAACGCGGATCGCGGTGATGGCGGGACCCTGTTCGGTGGAAAGCCGCGAACAGATATGCACCACCGCCGAAGCGGTCAAGAAAGCCGGCGCCAACATGATGCGCGGCGGCGCCTACAAACCCCGCACCTCGCCCTACAGTTTCCAGGGGCTGGAGGAAGAAGGCCTCAAACTGCTGAAGGAGGCCAAGGACCTGACGGGACTGCCCATCGTCACCGAAGTGATGAATCCGCGGGAAGCGGAACTGGTGGCCCGCTACGCCGATGTCCTGCAGGTCGGCGCGCGCAACGTGCAAAATTTTTCCCTGCTCAAGGAGCTGGGCAAAATCTCCAAACCGGTGCTCCTCAAACGCGGCATGATGACCACCATCAAGGAATTTCTCATGTCGGCGGAATACATTCTGTCCGAGGGCAACAAGGATGTGATCCTCTGCGAGCGCGGCATCCGCACCTTTGAAACCGCCACCCGCAACACTCTCGACCTCAGTTGCATTCCGGTGCTGAAAAAGGAAACGCATCTGCCGATCATCGTCGACCCCAGCCACGGCACCGGTCACTGGGACCTGGTGGAACCCATGGCCCGGGCGGCAATCGCCGCAGGGGCGGACGGGCTGATGATCGAAGTCCACCCGGACCCCATCAACGCCTATTCCGACGGCCCGCAATCCCTGAAACCCAGCAAATTCACCCACCTGATGGACAACATCCGGCCCTTCATTCAATTGATGGGCCGCACTCTGTAAGCCTCGCCCCCGACTAAATAACCTATTGATTTATTGCAGGGTTATTCGCCATGATTGTTGAAAACCCCTGTCATTTGATATATTCTTTTAATTGAGGGACTGTAACTCCAAGCATATACACTCTTTTTCTCACTGGGGGGCGAGAAGGGCAACGGTGGGTATCTACGTACCATGACGGACTTATACCAATCCAACCGGACGCAGACGGAAAAGTACCGGCGTCAACTGCAGGAGAAATTCGCCCCGCTCATTCAGCTGGAAGTTTTACCTGCCTTTGATGCCGCCCATCCGCAAACGTTTTACCTCGATTTTAAAAGAAAGATCACTCCCTGGATCGAAAACGAAACGGAACGCCAGAAGAAGGAACTGGAGCATTCGGACAACAGCCATCTTCTGCTTTTAAAGCGCACCGCTCTGGTCGACACGGTACTGGAAGCCAGTTACCGGACCGCGCTGGGATTGTTCAACCTCGGGCGGGAAACGCCGCTCAAGGAAAATGAAATCCCCGTCGCCGTCGTCGCCCGCGGAGGTTACGGGCGGGAAGAGATGTACTTCAGTTCGGATGTCGACATCCAGATGGTGCTCAGTTCCGAAGCCACCGACGCCGATAAAGAAAACGGGCGTCAAGTCATCCACTATTTCGAATACCTGTTTGTCTACCAGAATATTTTCCCGACCGCCAGCAGTTCGGGGTTCTCGGAAATCGATTCGGAGGATCAGGCGTTCGACGACGTTATCCTGCCCTCGTTTCATTCCCTGCTGGAACACCGGCTGGTAGTGGGCCATCCGGGAGTCTACAACGAGCTCAAAAGTTCGGTGAAAACCGCCAGCCTGATTCACAAGGAAAAAATTCTGAAGGAATGCTTCAAGCACAAAACCTATTTTGAAATCCAGAATACGGTGTTCAAGCAGGAACCGAACATCAAGGAAGAACTGCGGCGCCTGTACTGGGCGACAAGCCTGGTCCGCATCCGGGAATCTTTTGAAAAGATCAATCAGTTCGAACTGCTCTCGGAATTGCACGACCGGCAGAAATTGAGCGCGCTGGCGTTCAAGAACCTGCAGAACGCGCTCAATATTCTGTCGCGCATGCGCATGTTCCTGCATTGTTTCCAGAAAGGGTCCCAGCAAGACGTTCTGCGTTTCGAGGTGCGGGACAAGATGGCCGAAGTCATGGGCTTCAAAAACAGGGTGAACGAGTTTTTCCGGGAGTATTTTTTCCACGCGGTGCTTCCCATGAAACGGAACTGCCGCAACCTGTTCTGGGAAAGCATCACCTTTGCCGCGGACGACAAGACCCGAAAGCTGACCGGGGATTTTGTCCTGAACTCGGAGAATCAAATCACCTTTGCCCCGGGGCGCGAGGACCATCAATGGACCTCCCCGATGGAAGTCTTTCAACTGTTCGCCATGGTGGCGCGTAAAAATTATTTTATCGCCTACCCCGTTACCCGTTCCATCGAGGCCCACATCAGCCAGATGACCCCGATCTTTCTGAGCGAAGAGGAGCCGGGAAAAGCGCAGGAATTTTTCCAGACGATGATCCGGGGCAAGTATTTCGCCAAGGCTCTGCGGTACCTGCACGAATTCGGCCTTCTGGATTCCTTCTTTATTCCGGAATTTAAAAACCTCAGCGGGCTGTTGCAGGACATTTACGTTCACATGTTCCCGACGGACATTCATATCCTGGCCGCGCTCGACGCGCTCAACAAATTCGAGACGGATCCAGAGGCCGACCCTTTCCTGGTCCAGCTGTATCAATCCCTCAGGGACAAAACCACCATGAAGCTGGCGGTTCTTCTACACGACATCGGCAAAGGCCTCAAGTGCGAGGGGGAAAACGAAGAACTGGTCGGGGCGCGCGCGGTGCCGCGCATTCTGAACGCACTGGGCTACGGCAAAAACAAGCGGCTGATCAGCGATATCGCCTTTCTGGTGGAGCGCCACCTGATGATGCGCGACCTTATGCTGTTGGACCCGGACGAAGACGACACCTACGAAATGGTGTGGGATTTGGTCCACAAGGATGTCGAGCGGCTGAAAATGCTGATCCTGCTCACTTATTCCGACCGGGCCGGCACCAAAATGAAAATGTCGAAGAGCCAGGTCGACCAGCTCAAATATTTTTATCAGAGCACCCTGCACCACAAAAAGCAGGAAGAGGTGTCGATCCCCGTGAAAAGGGAATTTTTCAAAATGATCCGCCTGCCGCGGGACATGAGATCGCAACTCCAGATATATAGCGAATTCCGGAAATCGCGGGACCGGTTTGCCGCGGAGATCTTTTTCAAAGCGGAGCAACTATCGGAACTGGTGCTCTGTTGCAAGGACCAGCCGGCTCTGCTCTATAAAATGGCCACGGTGCTGGCCTTTAATCATCTCAGCATCATGGAAGCCAACATCCATACCCTGGATGATAATGTATTAGACTTGTTTAAAATCGGCGACGTGAAGGGGAACCCCATCGAGTTTTCCAATTTCTTTTATCTGCAAAACCAGGTCAAGGAAGATTTGCGCCAGATATTCGTCGGAGGCATCCCCCTATCGACCCTTTACAAAGGCCGGTCCCTCACGTCGGAAGTCCAAATGGAAAAATACAAGGACATCAAACTTAAAGTGTCGATCATCGGACGGGCGGTCAAGGTGGAGACCCATGACATCCTGGGAACCGTCATGATGGAAACCAAGGTCTTCTCCGCCCTCAACATGAAGATCCAACGGGCGGTTCTGCATTCCCATTACGAAACTTCCTCGAACGTGTTTTATTTAAGGCCGGAGGACGTCCATCAAATCATCAAGCAGGAAGCTAAATTCAAAAAACAGCTTGAGAAGGCGCTGTTGCCCCTTTTCCGATCGGAACCCGTTTTTCCGGGGCAATCGGCGGAAGTGGCCTGAACCGGAAAGAACCCATGCGAATACCAACCCTCGCCCTCATCCTTGCCCTCTGGACATGCGGATTCACACCACACGCCATGGCCGCCGCGGATTCCGCGCTGAAAGAGGCGTTGGAGCTGGACCGGCAGGACTTCATCGCCGAATCCATTCCCTTCTGGCAACAGTTCCTGCAAACCCGTCCCGAACAGAAACTTCACATTTATGCCCAGATCAAAATGTCCATCGCCTACGCCAAAACCGGAAACTTCGGCGACGCGGTCCAATCCGCAAAAGCCCTGGCTGAGACCTATTCCGGTCATTACGACGTGCAGTTCAATCTCGGCAACATGCTGAGCGCCACCCAACAATTTGACGGAGCGGTGAAGGCGTACCGGAAAGCCACCACGATGAGACCCGACGAAGGACTGGCCCACGTCGGCTACGGACTCAGCCTGTTCGGCGATCAAAAACCGGATGAAGCCGTCTCGGCTCTGCGCAAGGTGCGCAAACTGTTCAAGGTGCAAAAGAATATTTCCTGGTACCAGCACGTGCGCATTATGATCGGCCAGATCAAAGGCTTCGCAAGGTTTCCCCCGGATTTTTCCCGCCTGTGGCTGGCCAATAATCTCAAAAAAGTGCGGGAGTTTTACGAGTCGTCCGTCTTTAAAGTCTACGAAAAGCAGTTGAGCCTGTAATTTCATCTCGCACCGGTTCCGCCCGTTGCATTACACTTACCTTTTCACTTCAATGGGTCACTTTCCATCTAATCGATTTATAAATTCAACATGCAACCGAACCCCCTCAGCCACCATCTAATATAATAATCTCTATTGTGGAGGCCGGTATGAAGCCCAGCCTTTTGATGTGTTCACCAGAATATTTCGGGGTCCGCTACGCGATCAACCCCTGGATGGAAGGCCAGATCGGCCAAGTGGATCCTGCCGTCGCTGTGCGGCAATGGACCGATTTTTACAACGCCCTTAAGCGGCAGGCCGACATCCACCTGATCGACCCGCAATCCCACGTTCCCGATCTGGTATTCACCGCCAACGCCGGTTTGATGCACGAGGGCCATTTCATTCCCAGCCGGTTCAAGCACGAGGAACGCCGCCGCGAGGAACCGATCTTCCGGAAGGCGTTCGAATCCCGTGCCACACGCATCACCCTGCTACCTAAAAACATTTACTTCGAAGGCGCCGGCGATGCCCTGATGCAACCGGACAGCAACCGGCTGTGGGCCGGTTACGGTTTCCGCACCGACCGCGAAGCGCATCCCTTCCTGGCCGAACAGCTGTCGCTCGAGGTGGTTTCCCTGCACCTGACTCATCCCCGCTTTTACCATCTCGACACCTGCTTCTGTCCCCTGTTGGATGATCAGGTCATGTATTACCCCGCGGCCTTCGACGAGCCTTCCCTGCAGGCCATTGAAGCGCGGATTCCGCCGGAAAACCGGATCGTCGTTGCCGAGGAAGACGCCGTTCATTTTGCCTGCAATGCGGTTCTGGTGGGCCGTATGCTGTTCATGAACCACGCCGGGCCGGAACTCGCACAACTCATTAAAAATAAAGGCTATATGCCCGTCATCCAACCCGTCTCCGAATTCCTGAAAGCCGGCGGTGCCAATAAATGCCTCACCCTGCCCCTCGGCTGAAGCGCCTACAAACCCCTGAATTCCAACCGTTTTCCCCCACACGGGATGGTCCTGAACCGCCATATCGTGTAGAATAATTTTTTTGTTATTTCATCGATGGGCCACAGAGCCTTCACAGACCTATGAAAAAAGATTTTATCGCATTGACCGATTTTTCCTCGGACGAGTTGACGGGCATGCTGGATCTGGCGGACCGGATCAAACAATCGCCGCAGGAATTCGACAGCGCGCTCAAGGGGAAAACCCTGGGCATGATCTTCAATAAAAAATCCACCCGCACGCGGATATCGTTTCAGGTCGGGATGTTTCAACTGGGCGGGATGGGCCTGTTTCTCGGCCCCGAGGATTTGCAACTGGCGCGGGGCGAAACCATCAGCGATACCGGCAAGGTGCTGTCGCGGTTTCTGGACGGCATCATGATCCGCACTTTTTCCCACAGCGACGTCCTCGACCTCGCCAAGTATGCTACAGTGCCCGTCATCAACGGCCTGACGGATTTCAACCATCCCTGTCAGGCGCTGGCGGATATAATGACCCTTCGGGAAAAATTCGGCACCCTCGAAGGCCTCAAACTGGCGTATGTGGGCGACAGCAACAACGTCGCCGTTTCCCTCTTGTTCGCCTGCGTCAAATTCGGCCTGCACATTTCGCTGGTGAGCCCCAAAGGATACACGATCACCAAGGAAGCGCTCGAGATGAGCCGGGAGGAAGCCGGCTCCAAAAATCTGAACGTCGTCCTGACGGAAAATGTTCAGGAGGGCGTGTCCGGAGCCGACGTGGTTTATACCGACGTGTGGGCCAGCATGGGACAGGAAGAAGAACGCCAGCAACGGCTGAAGGATTTGGCCGCATACTCCATTAACGATCAGGTGATGCGCTGGGCCGGACCCAAAGCGGTGTTCATGCATTGCCTGCCCGCGCACCGTAGTGAGGAAGTCAGCTCATCGGTCATCGACGGTCCGGGGTCCATCGTGTTCGATCAGGCGGAAAACCGGCTTCATCTGCAGAAAGCCGTCATGGTTTCCCTGATGCAATAACCGGGTCGTCAATCCTCCAATAACGGAGCGAGACCCTGGATTGGAACTTTAATGAGTCAACAAGACCCGAACCACCTGGTGTGGATGGACCTCGAAATGACCGGCCTGGAACCGGACGTCGAGGTGATCATCGAAATCGCCACCATCATTACCGACAGCCATCTGAATATCATCGAAGAGGGGCCCGCGCTGGTCATTCATCAGGAGGATGACATCCTGAACCGGATGGATGAATGGAACCAGAAGACCCACAGCGCCTCAGGCCTCATCCAGAAGGTGAAGGATTCCAAAATCACGATTGAAGAGGCGGAGGAGAGGACTCTCGACTTCATCAAAAAATTTGTACCCCTCAAAATTTCGCCACTGTGCGGCAACTCCGTGGGCCAGGACCGGCGGTTTCTCTACAAATACATGCCGAATTTGAGCGAATACCTGCATTACCGTAACATCGACGTCACCTCGATCAAGGAAGTGGTCCGGCGCTGGTATCCCAACGGACGGAAAATGCCCAAGAAAAGCGACGAGCACAAGGCCCTGATCGATATCCAGGAATCGATCGAAGAATTGATTTTTTACCGGGACCATTTTTTCATCGAGCCGACGTCCCTGGTCTCGGAGCTCAAACCCGGATCGGGGGAGGAATCGTGAAAAAAGGCACCGTCTTGACCATCGTCTTTCTGGGAGTGATCGGCTACCTGTCCGTCACCATGATTTGGACCGGCAGCAAGTACCGGTGCGACGTGTGCATCACCTACAACGGCATCGAAGTCTGCCAGACGTTGGAAGGCATGGAGAAAAACAATGTGATCCAGAACGGCGTCAGCACCGCCTGCGCCGGCGCCGCCAACGGCCGCACGGAATCCATGGAATGCGGAATGATGCAACCCACCAAAGTCGTCTGCACAAAATTGTAGCGCCCTCTATCAAGGGGGGGATTAAGTTCGCCCCGCGCCAGCGTGGCGCTGGACCTAAATTCAGAATTGCGCCCAGGAAATCTTGCTCGCCGTTGCCGGTCAGCCAGTTCCCCCTCCGGGTAGGAGCGGCGAAAGTAACTATTCAGTCGCACCTCTATACTCTGGCAAAATCAGCTCCGGGCCTTGCCCGGTTGTGCTCCGCGTCATGCCGGGCGGAGCACCGCTGATAATATTTCAACTTTGGTATGTTGAGATAATGGTCATATTCGTCATAACGTCTGGGCTAAATTTGCTCCGGCGCTTCGCCGGTCACGCTGGCGCCGGGCCACAGATCAGGTGATAGACTTCCTGGTACTTCTCCGCCACCTGCCCCAGGTCGAACCGGAAACGGTCCTTGTCCATCTTCTCGCCGGTCTCCCAGTGCCATAACCGGCACCCGTCCGGGCTGATCTCGTCGCCCAGCAGAATCTCGCCTTGGTGACGGCCGAACTCCAGCTTGAAATCGACCAGCCGGATGTTCCGCTGTTTGAAAAACTCGAACAACAGTTCGTTGATTAGAAGGCCCTGCTTTCTCAGGATTTCGATTTCCTCCGCCGTAGCCAGGCCGAACTCGAGGATGTGGTATTCGTTGATCATCGGGTCGCCCAGATCATCGTCCTTGTAATAAAACTCCAGGATCGGCGCTTTCAACTTCTCGCCTTCCGCCAGGCCCATGCGCTTGGCCAGGCTTCCCGCCACCACATTGCGCAGCACCACCTCCACCGGGATGATCTCCAGCTTCTTCACCAGCATTTCGCGGTCGTTCAACTCCTGCACCCAGTGGGTGCGCACGCCCTTCTCTTCCAGATATTTAAAAATGGTGGTGGAGACATGGTTGTTGACCACCCCCTTATCGACGATGGTGCCCTTTTTGATGCCGTTGAACGCCGAGGCGTCGTCCTTGAAATACTGGATCACCTGATCCGGGTTCTCGGTGGCATAAATGATCTTCGCTTTGCCTTCGTATAGTTGTTCGAGGCGTTTCATTTCGATTCGTTCCACGATAGGGGATTATTTGAATACGCGGTTGAAGATTTTATCCACGTTTTTAAGATGGTTGTTCAGGTCGAACGCTTTATCGATTTCCTTGTCGGTCAAATGCTTTTGGATGTCCTTGTCCTGTTTCAACAGCGCCGGAAAATCGCCGCCTTGCTCCCACACCTGCATGGCATTGCGTTGCACCATGCGGTACGCCTGGTCCCGCACCACGCCCTTGCGCGTCAGCGCCAGCAATACGTGCTCGGAAAAAATAAGGCCGCCGGTCTGCTCCAGGTTCTTCTTCATGTTTTTGGGATAGACCAGCAGTTGATCCACCAGCCGCGTCATTTGGGTCAGCATGTAGTGGACGAGGATGGTGCTGTCCGGGCCGATCACCCGCTCGACCGACGAATGACTGATATCCCGCTCGTGCCACAGCGGCATGTTCTCCATCGCCGCCAACGCGTTGCCCCGCACCACCCGCGCCAGTCCCGACATTTGCTCGGAGACCACTGGGTTGCGCTTGTGCGGCATGGCCGACGACCCTTTCTGGCCCTTCGAGAAAAATTCCTCCACTTCCAAAACTTCCGTGCGTTGCAGGTGACGAATCTCCACGGCGAATTTGTCCAGCGTACCGGCGACGATCGCCAGCGTGGTGAAATACTCCGCGTGCCGGTCCCGCTGGATGATCTGGCTGGACACCGGCGCCGGTTTGAGTTTCAGCTTTTTGCAGACGTAGGCTTCCACCGACGGGTCGATACTGGCGAACACGCCGACCGCGCCGGAGATTTGGCCGACGCTGATGCTCTTTCGCGCATGCTTCATCCGCTCGATGTTGCGGCCGACCTCCTCGTACCAGTTGGCCAGTTTCAGGCCGAAGCTGGTGGGCTCGGCGTGAATGCCGTGCGAGCGCCCGATGGTCGGCGTATTCTTATACCGCTTCGCCTGCTTCTTCAACACCGCACGGAACTTTTTTAACTGATCCAGCATCAAGTCCGCCGCATCGCGCAACTGCACCGCGAAGGCCGTGTCGAGCACGTCGGACGACGTCATCCCCAGATGCATGTAACGCGCGGCGTCTCCCACATGTTCCGCCACCGAGGTCAGAAAAGCGATCACATCGTGCTTCACTTCCTTCTCGATGGCGTCGATTCGCTTGATATTGAACCCGGCTTTCTGCTTGATGGTGTTGACCGCCGACTGGGGAATCTCCTTGCGTTTCGCCAAAGCTTCGCAGGCCGCGATTTCAATATCCAGCCAGATGCGGAACTTGTTTTCCGGGGACCAGATGGCGGCCATCTCGGGAAGTGTATAGCGTTCGATCAACGTTCAGTCTCTTTTTTTGAATTCTGACGCCCAAAAATGCTGGTTGAATGTGGGCAGGAGGGTGTCATAGAATAAATGAAACCCAGAGTGATTCCGGCGATGCACACCCGGTTCCGGCCACCCTGAGTTGGGCAGTAGGCGTAATCTTAAACGGAAATCGTTCCTAAATCAATGATACTATGGCCGCTTCCAAACCCTTTGAAATCTGTTTCGTCTGCCTCGGCAACATCTGCCGCTCGCCCCTCGCCGAAGGCGTGTTTCAAGCCCTGATAAAAGAGAAAGGCCTTGAAAATCAAATAATTATCCATTCCGCCGGAACCGGAAACTGGCACGTCGGCTCACCCCCGGACGCCCGCATGAAGGCCACCGCCCGCAAAAAAGGGGTGCCCCTGACCTCCCGCGCCCAGCAGATTCAACCGGGCGACATCCGCCGCTTCGACCTCATCCTCGCTATGGACCAGTCCAACCGGGACATCCTGGAATACATGTGCTCGCCGGAGGTGGCCGCGAAAAAAATCCGCCTGTTCCGGTCGTTCGACCCGGAGGCCAACGGCGACCTGGATGTGCCCGATCCTTATTACGGCAGGGATGACGGATTCGAGCACGTGTTTCAGATCGTACACCGCACCTGTCCCCCACTTCTCGATTACGTCAAATCGCAAATGGAATAATCCATGAAAAACCAAATTCGGGACCTGCTGGCAACCGTGTACAAACAGTCCGTAGACATTGAGTCCATGCAATCCATCGGCGGGGGATGCATCAACCAGACGCAGGCGCTGACTCTTTCCAACGGAGAAAGAGTGTTCCTGAAATATAACGACCGCCCACCCGACGGCATGTTTGAAAAAGAGGCGCGGGGATTGAAACTCATGCGTGAGGCCAAAAACGGTCCGCGCATCCCGAAAGTGATCGCCCTGCCGGATGATTCCAACCCGCAGTTTCTGGTGCTCGAGTTCATCGAAACCGGAACGCCGGACCACGGTTATTACGAACGTTTCGGCCGGGCCCTCGCCGCCCTGCACCGCACCACGCAGGATCATTACGGACTGGATCACGACAACTTCATCGGCTCCACCGTTCAAAAAAATACGCCGGAAAAAGATGGCCTGGTTTTTTTCCGCGAACACCGGCTCCGCTTCCAGCAACGGCTGGCGCGGGAGCGGGGACGGCTCCCGGTGGCCACCGAC
>SMVT01000123.1 GCA_004357365.1 Nitrospina sp. | reverse complement strand
GAATCCTGAGAGTGCAATTGGGCCAGCTCCGCGAAGTCGCCGCCTTTCTTCAACTTGCCCAGGATTTTCTTCAGAGCTTCCTGGGCTTTCCGTTCTCCCTGGGTCCGGTCTTTGGGATCGCCCTTGATTAAAATGACGCTGGCTCGGCGTTGTTCCGTACTGGAAAACCGGTTGGAATTTTTTCTGAAATAGGCTTCGACCTGGTCATCGGTGATCTGGATCCCTCCACCCAACTCCCGGCGCAACACCGCGTCGATCAACAAATCGTCCTTGAGTTCGTGTCGGTATTGGTCGAGTGTGAGTTCGCGTTTTTTCAGCTCCGCCTGAAACTCTTTTTCCGAGTTGAAATTTTTCTTCACCGAATCCAACTCCGCCTGAACCAGCGAATCGGAAACCTGGATGCCCATCTGGTTCGCTTTTTCCAGCAGGAGATTCCGGTTGATCTGGTCCTGCAGGTATTTTTTAGCGGCGACTTTTTCCTGGCCCCGCGTCAGGGGAATGCCCCGTTGTTTGTAGCGTTTGACCGTCCGGGTGAGGGCGGTCCAGATCGACGATTTTTTAATATCGGCTCCATTCACCTTCGCCAGGACTGCGGGCAGGGCGATGCTGGGTTGTACGCCGTGCTCGTGGCCGCTATGCGCCCACACCGGGGACACCGATGCGGCGGCCCAACACAACGTTAATATCAGTAATAACCGGGCCTTACCAATGGTCAAGTGCTTCATTTGGGTATCCTTGCGGTTCGGTGGCTGGTGATCGGGTTTGTGGGAGTTGACTCTCGAACGCTAACATAAAACTTTGGACGGGGGGATGTCAACCCGTTTTGGAGAAATGACCTTTGCATATGTGGCGGACTGGGGACCTCAGAGGTACCGAGAAAATAGACCGGATCACAGGATAAACCGGATTCTCCAAAACCCCTCTGCCCTCACGGGAAGCACCCATGGGGTGACGGGCAGGGTGGAAGGGCGGTTTTTATCGGAGGGGCAGGACGGTGCGGAACCCGTAAATATTGTTTTGCATATCGGGCGCATTGCGGGCCCGCTGGGTGGCCCCAACGCCGTCGATGTTATTGACCCAGGAGCCGCCGCGCAGAACCTTCATGCCTGCGGCTTCGGGACCCTCCGGGTCCAGCTCCGGGCTGACCCGGTAATAATCCTTGTCGTACCAGTCGAGGCACCACTCCCAGACGTTGCCAGCCATATTGAGCGCGCCGAAGGGACTGGCCCCGGAAGCGTAATAATTGACCGGCGCGGTGAATTCGTATTGGTCTTCCATTCCGTATACGTTGACGAAATAGAGTTTCGATCCCTTAGCTTCTTTGGCTCCCCAGGGGTAGGGACGTCCGTCGTTGCCGCGCGCGGCTTTTTCCCATTCCGCCTCGGTGGGCAGTCGGCGGCCCTTCCAGCGGGCATAGGCCATGGTGTCGAACCAGCTGACGCCCACCACCGGCTGGTTGGGCTGATTGAACCGCTCATCGTCCCAGTATTTGGGTTTGGGATAGCCGGTGGCGTCCATAAATTTTTTGTACACCGCGTTGCTGACTTCGTATTTGTCGATGAAAAATGCCGAGGTGTACACGAAGTGCATCGGCTTCTGGTCTTCGGCCTCGCTGGAAGACAGCCCCATTTGAAAATAACCTTCGGGCACGTACACCATTCCAAGAGGTGGGTTAGGGACCGCCCACGCGGGGGAAACCCAGGCGGCAAACAGCACCAGACACCCGCACAACATTTGGAATTGAAATTTTTTTAAGGCGAGAGGTTCAGGGTCGGAAATCATGGAGCATCGAAAAAGCCGATATAGGTGACCAGTTGGGTCTCGGGGTCAAGGTGGAGATCCTGTTCGATATTTTCAAATTCGATCCACTTGTAATGGCCGTTCCAGCAATTCAGCGTGATGACGGAATTGCCGTACCAGTCCGTGCAGTGGTTCAGAAAAACGGGTGCATTGCACCGGTTGCAAAGACCATGAATTTCGATTGTATTTCCTTGTGCAAGCATCTTTGATCCGTAGGGTCACGAGTAAGTCTCGATAATTCCAGATAGTTTCTAGTATGAATAAAAAAAGAAACTCTGCAAGTAAAAATTGGAAATTTTAATATTTTCAAATTAGAATAAAGCTCAATTTGTCAAGTGTTTTCTTACCCGCCGGGCTTCCGGTGCCCGGCAATAAGAGGGTATACAAAGGGAAATGGTATTCTTGAAAACCCCAGCGTAAGCGCGGAACTTCACGCTGAACGCTCGTCGGCCGGCGATTCTATTTGGGGCGGAAGCGGAAATCCGGCCTGCCGGAAAAGCGCGGTGAGGGCCTCCAGCGGCAGGCCAATGATGTTGGATTTGGACCCCTCCCAGGATTCGACCAGAAAGGATCCCTTTCCCTGAATGGCATAGGCTCCGGCCTTGTCGAGGGGTTCGCCGGTGGCGACGTAGGATCGGATTTCCTCGCGTGACACGGACTGGATCGCCACGGTGGAGGCCACGGTGGTTTCGTGTTCCTCCCCGTCCGGGGTGATCAACACCACTCCGGTGACGACCCGATGCCGTTTTCCCGCAAGTTTTAAAAGAATGCGGCAGGCGTCTTCTGCATCCGCAGGCTGGCCGATGATCTCCCGGCCCAGCACCACCATGGTGTCGGCTCCCAGAACGTAAGTCCCGGGGTGTTGCCGGGCGACCCGGCGGGCCTTGTCGCGGGCGGTATTCCGGGCATTTTGCTCGGGGGTCAGCGCCGGGTCGGTGGTTTCCTCCACGTGGGAGGGGCTCACCTCGAACTCCAGGCCCAGCGAGCGCAACAGTTCCGAGCGCCGGGGCGAGCGGGAAGCCAGGATCAATTTTTTGGGGGCAGAGGGCATAAGGCGTCTGGAAATTTTTACAAAAATAATTTAGACTATCCAGCATTCCAACGGCAAGCAACAATTACCGGTTCCTGTGTTTCGGGAGCCTTGGATTTTTACCGAGGGGTATGCATGGTAGGTTTTTCTTATCAGATTCAGGTTCGCCATATTGTGGTGGACAAAAAAGAAGTTGCGGAACTGTTAAAAGGGACCATCGACGAAGTGAAAACGGCCGCCGGCCGGATTCAAATGTTGATGCGGCTGGCCGGAAAGTACAGCCTGTGCTCCACCAAAGAGGACGGCGGCAATCTGGGTTGGATCGAGTTGTCGTCGGACGATCCCCGTATCAGGAAGTACGAACCCAAATTGAAGAATGCGGAGCTGGAGCAGATCATTCGTCAGGGGGTCAAGGATATGGTCCTCAACCGCGGCGAAGTGCTCGGTCCGGTGCAGACGCAGGAAGGTTTTCACCTCGTCATGGTCACCAACGAATTCGGTTCCGACCGGTCGACGGCGTTTACCGGTTCAGCGCTTTAAGCCGGTTTTTGTTCCACAGCCACCGCCGGGACGGCCGGTTCATGATCCACGAAATTGTACGCGAAGCATCCGGAGCCTGTCGAAGGGTGACAAGGGAGAAGCCCCCTGATTGGATTTCAGGGTTCAAAGGTTTTTTTCCGGCGCAAAATCTGTCCGGTTCCTGCGTGCACCAGCATCTTCAGCTCGAAAGGATAAGTCCGGCAGACGTTCACGAATTTATCCACCGCGTCGTTTTTTGCTTCCGACTCGTCCGGCGCCTCCAGCGCGATTTCCCAGGCATATTTCAGTGTAGGGATGCGCTCAAAGCAGGCTTCTTCAAGGCGCAGAAGCAGTTCGCTTTCTATGCCCTCGTCCAGACCGTGCCATTCAGTTGCCACCAAAATATTGTACGTTGCCAAAAATCCTCCTAGCCATAATCGTACCTGCGGAATGGCCGTATCTTATCACAGGATGGGCGGCGAATCGCCACGGATAACTTTAAATCCCAGCCTTGCACAGGGGACTCATCGATTGCCTTGGAATGTCAGCCAGTTGCCAGCGGGGGCTACCCCGCATTGCGCCCAACGATCATCGAAGGCCGTCAACGGTCAGCAATCTCCCTCCCCCGGTGGGGGGCGGGCCACAGGCGGCATAGGCCGGCTACGAGGCTTCCCAGAATGCAGTGGGTGAGGGCGGAAATGGCCCCCGGCACGGTGGCCAGCCCAAAGGCGGCAAAATTATTCCGCGCCAGTTCCGTCGCCAGGCCGGAGTTCTGCATGCCCACCTCCACCGAAATCGTCCGGGCGTCCCGGTCGCGGATCCGGAGGCTCCGGGCCAACCCGTAGCCCAGCAGGAATCCCATAAAATGCAGGATCACCACCGCCCCCAGGAGAGACGCGCCGCTCTCCAGAATGGCATTCTTTTTGGCCGCGAGAATGAAATCGACAATCAACACGATGGACAATACCGCCAGAAACGGCGTGTAAGCGGTGATCCGCGCCACCCATCCGTGAAAAAAATGATTGAGGGCGATACCCCCGGTCACCGGCAAAATCACCACCTGGAAGGTGCGGATCAACAGGCCGAGGGTATCCACCTCGACGGCCGTTCCGGTCAGCGTCTCCGAAACCGACTGCACCAGCCAGGTGGTCAACAGCGGGGTCATGAGTACCGCCAGTATGGTCGAGCAGGTGGTGAGGGTAACCGACAGCGCGATATTGAGCCGCGCGATGAAGCAGACCACGTTCGACGCCGTGCCGCCCGGACAACACCCGACCAGCACCAGCCCAATGACGAAGTCGATGGGCAGTTGAAATACCCGCGCCAGGCCGAAAGCCAAAAACGGCATGACGAGGTATTGCAAACCCACCCCCACAAGAACAGTGCCGGGGATCTCCAGAATCCGCGCGAAATCCCGTGCGGTCAGCGTCAACCCCATGCTGAGCATGATGATGCCCAGGAACCAGGGGATCCACGCCGGTTGAAACCAGGTGGCCGTGGCGGGCTCCCACAGCGCCAGGCCGGCACCCAGCACCACCCACACCGGGAAGGCATTGGCCAGTGCGATAAAAAGTTTTTCGGTTTTATTCAGGCCGGGCAAGGCCCGGGGCTGATTTTGTCCCGTGATTTGGGTGTCCTCTGTGGTGTTTAGCTCCCTCTTCTCCGAAGGGGGCCGGGAGGCTTCTTCATTTAGCTTTTGTAGTTGCCCCATTTATGGGGCGGTTTTAACAACACTCGATGAATCGAGCAACTACTAAATCAAGGAAAGAGGTTATGTGGGGTCCGGCGTCACGCTGGGCGGCGGGTCATTCCGTCCTTTGGACGATGATGCTGGAGTAGGCCTGATTGCTGTCTTCATACGCCTGGTAGCGGATGATTTTCATATCCTTGAACGCGTTCACCAGTTCGTTGGGTTGCAACAGCCATTTGGGATTGAACCGGGCGTGCTTCAGGTGGTCGAGGTTGTAGGTTTCGATGATGGCCATGCCGCCGGGCTTGAGCGCCTGATTGAGTTGCGGCCACAGGTCCCTCTGCATGTAGTACATCAGGAGAATCACGTCGTAGGCGTTTTTCTCCAGCCGGTGGTTTTCCAGATCCACCACCCGCGTTTCAATTTTCACGTTGTGGTGTTCGGCGAGTTGGTGCGCCTTGGCGAGCCCTTTGGGGGAGATGTCGAGGCCCACCACCTCATACCCCTGCGTGGCGAGATACACTCCGTTTCGGCCCTCGCCCATGGCGATGTCCAGCGCCCTGCCCCTGGGAAGCAGATGGATGTTCTGGGTGAGAAACGGCACCGGTTCTTTTCCGAAAATATAGACCTCGGTGTCATATTTTTGGTCCCAGCGGTCCTTGTCGCGCGGTTTGGCGTCCCCGGAAGGAACCCCCGCCAGGGCGGTAACTATCAGAAAACCCAAGGTGTTCAGCAGAAATTTTTTAAGGGGGGAATCGAGACTCATAAGCGCCTCCGGTTCGATAGGATGGCGCAAATTGTACTCCAACTCCCCACCCTGTCAAGCCAATTACCCGTTTACACGGGAGGGTGGTAAATTGTAAACTTGGATGAAATATACCCATTCATGCGGAGTTAAAATTTTGCGGAGGTTTTTCATGCGGCGGCGAGTTATCGGATGGTTCATACTGATGGTTTTCGGATTCCAGGCGTTTCTTGTGTCCACCCTGTGGGCGGACGGTACCGCTTCGAACCAACCGGTGGCGAAATCCGCCGACCGGCGGTATCTGGATTTCGGCGATGGCACCATCCTCGACAAGAAATTCAATCTCATGTGGATGAAGCTCGATTATTGGCAGATTGAAAAGAAGTGGTTGAACTGGTACACCGCCAACGAATTCGCACAACGCATGAACAATAAAAAATTCGCAGGCTACGACGACTGGCGTCTGCCCACCCCCGAGGAAGCCCTCATGCTCTACGACCGGCGCAAGCGCAACCTCGACAAGGATGGCGACAAGGTGTTCATCGACCGCATTTTCCCGAAAGGCGGCGGCTGGGGCACTTGGACCAGTTCCGAGAAGGGCCAGCAGGCGGTCGTCATTTCCTACAAGGACGAAGGCGGCCAGGCCTACCAGGACAAAATCAAGGGCCCCGACGCGTTTCTCCGCCTGGTGCGCGGCCCCGTCTCCTGAGTTCCTGTGTCCGGAGCTCCCATAAGGCCTTCATGGAATTCACATGAATTCCTGGAAAAAGAAAAAGAAGCGCCGTTCGGGGATGGCCTGTGCGGCGACGCGGCCGTGTCCGGTGAGTTGCTGTTGAGCGACAGTGGTTTCACCGATGCCCGGCACAAAGTTGGAATAAACCGAGCCGTGTAGTTGCCAAAATAGAATGGCATTATGGGGAACTGTTTCCAAATATCGGCTTTATCGTAACCCATCTAAACTGGCGATCCAAGCGAGGCGTTCGAATTTACAATAAACGGGAAACCGCCGAGCAATGGATCCAGGAAGGCCAAATCGCCCTGACGTGGACATGGCTTTTCTGTCATACTTTCCGGGACAATGAAGTCCGCCTACCACTATTCGCTTTAGCCTGCAATCTTGAAAACTTTATCTATAAAGGAGTGAATTATGAAAACGATGCTTAAAAACAAATCTTCTTTTTTGGTCATTCTTTCTTTGTTAGTGATGTTGTCGGGTGTGGCCTGTACAAACGATAAGGATGAGGACCCCCTGATGAAAGAAGGCGAAAAGACGGATACAGAGGGGACCTCTAAGGACACTATGATGAAAGAAGGCGAAAAGACGGATACAGAAGGGACCCCTGACACTATGATGAAAGAAGGTGAAAAGACGGATACAGAAGGGACCCCTAAAGATACTATGGTGAAAGAAGGCGAAAAGATGAAATAAACTCGGCCGCCGCCAGACTCTTTTGGGGCGATAATACCTGAAAACCGATTTTGAAATGGGCAAACCTGCCACCTGCCGTGCAAGGGATTGGCTTAAATAAACCTGGTAGAGGGCAAAGGGGTCCTGTGATCGGCCGTCACTTTCCAGGTCATCAAATGATGGGTGGGTAGGCGCTGTACTGCCAACAGCAGGTGGAATATAGGGCAGAGCACTAATTTCGCTTTTTTCGCAGTAGAGACACAGAAAAACTTCCCGCCTCTATTGACACCCCGCCACTCAGGGCATTAATTAATCAACCGACGCCGGGGGCCTTCGGGCTTCCGGTATTTTTTGGGATTGATTTACACCTAATCTTCCCCTTCAATCCCTTTAATCCATGGTTGGTAAAGCACCGCTCTCCAATCATTTCCCAAAGACGGCTGATCCCCGATGGAAAGATCGCAATCTCGTGCAACATTGGAGCGGGAAACATCACCTTTATCGATGTAGCATCAAAAAAAGCCTTTCATACTAGGGCCACCGGGAAAAAAGCCAACACGGCAGTATTTCCCACCGCCGATCTGAACCTCACAACGAAGGTCGACACTCTGTGGCCTGAAGGCGCCGCCATTCCGGACGGCTCGGTCGGCATTTGCCAGTCAGGGGGACACAGGGAAGCATTGCATGGTAAAATCGCCGAACAGGCAACCGGGTTCCCTCGTTCCATCTGGGATCGGGGGAAGCCCCTTTTAGCTATGGCGATGCGCAATTCCATTCTATTTCTGGCGGGGATCGGTGTGCTGATTTTCCTGAGCGGACCCCAGGCCCGGGCGTTTCATCTGGATGAGTACGCCCCGCGCGTTCCTCAAGACCAGCTGGAAGACATCCAGGAAAACGAAAGTCCTTTTGAATCCTCCGCGGCACATATTGAAGCGGGCAGGAAAGTTTATTTCGGCAATGGAATGTGCGTGAGCTGTCATCTGCAGGACGGGAAAGGCCAATTCATGCCCGGTCACGCGCCCCGCAATTTCACCGATCCCCAATGGCAGGATATCCGCACCGACGGGGAACTCATGTGGGTGCTGAGAAACGGCAGTCCCGGCACGGGCATGCCCCGGCGCGTCGGTATTATCATCACCGAAGAGGAGGGCTGGAACGTCATCCATTTCATCCGCACGTTTCGGGCTCAATGACATCATAGTTACCGAAACCGGTTGAAATCGGGCGCCTGAATTGTTCTTTGGTTTGCTCCCGGTTGCAGGGAACGGATTACAGGGATATGATAATTCCATTCGGCGTCAAAAATCGCTATCCCCAAAAATTCTCCAGCGCTCTTCTCTCCCTTTCCGGGAAGGATAATTCAGGGGGGATTAAAAAACCAACTGAGGAGGGTCAACCATGAAGCCTGTTTATTATTTTGCACTGTGCGTTGTTTTTCTTTTCGCTTGCTCTGAAGAAAAAAAAGAACAACCCGCTGAATCTAAAACAGATAAAGCTCCCGTTGTGGCCGAGGACACTTCGTTTTATGATGCTGTGCCGGTGATGACCCATCCGGCGGATAACCCCTGGTCCAAAGAGAAAGAAGAGCTGGGGAAACTGCTGTACTTCGATCCCAGGCTTTCCGGCGACAACACCATGAGTTGCGCCACCTGCCATCACCCGGATAAAGGCTGGACCGACGGCCTGCCGCGCGCCATCGGATTCGGCGGCAAGGAGTTGGGACGCCACTCGCCAACGGTGATCAACAGCGGATACTTTGATGTCCAGTTCTGGGACGGCCGCGCGCCTACGCTGGAAGCACAGGCCAAAGGTCCCATTGAGGCTCCCGACGAGATGAACCAGAACATCGAGGAGCTGATCGGCGAACTCAACGCCATCCCGGGCTATAAAGAGCGGTTCGCGCAGGTGTTCGGCGAGTCGGGCATCACGCTCGACAATATCGCCAAAGCGATCGCCACTTTCGAGCGGTCGGTGGTTTCCAAAAACTCCGCCTACGATAAATACATAGCCGGGGATAAAGAAGAGATGTCGGCTTCCGCCGTCAACGGTATGGACCTGTTCTTCAGCAAGGCCAAATGCGTTCTCTGTCATAACGGCCCGGCGTTCACCGACAGCGGTTTTCATAACATCGGCGTCCAACAGCACGGTCCGTTGAAGGAGGATTTGGGACGGTTCAACGTGTCCAAAGACGATTTCGACAAAGGCGCGTTCAAAACACCGGGACTGCGCAGTGTGTCGCAAACCGCGCCCTATATGCACGACGGCAGTAAAGCGACACTGAAAGACGTGCTGGAATTCTACAACCGGGGCGGCGACGTGGCGGAAAACCGGAGCGCTTTTATCACGCCGCTGGAGCTGAACGATCAGGAAGTGCTGGATCTGGTCGCGTTTCTGAAGGCGCTCGACGGCGAACCCCTCAAGGTCGCCATGCCCGAACTTCCGGGGATGACCGACGCCGGT
>SMVT01000122.1 GCA_004357365.1 Nitrospina sp. | reverse complement strand
TGGAGGTGGGGATCAACCATATCGAAACCGCCTACGGCTACGTTAAAAGCGAACATTTGTACGGCAAGGTTTTAAAGGAGCTGGGCACGCCGCGCGCTCAGTTCAAAATGATGACCAAGGGCGCGCCCATGACCGCTGATGAAACCCGTTCGATGGTGGAACAACAGTTAAAGGCGCTTCAGTTGGACTATGTGGATTTTTACGGCTGGCACGGCCTCAACAACGAAGAGCGCCTGCAGGCGGCGCTTAAACCCGGCGGCCCGGTGGACACCCTGCACCGCTTGCGGGAGGAGGGATTGATCCGCCATATCGGGTTTTCCACCCACGCGCCGTTGAACGTGATCGAACAAGCCATCCGCTCGGATATGTTCAGTTTCATCAATCTACATTATTATTATTTTTTCCAGCACAACCGGCCGGCGGTGGAGTTGGCCGGGGAGAAAGATATGGGCATCCTCATCATTTCGCCCAACGACAAGGGCGGACAGTTGTGGAACCCGTCCGAAAGGGTGAAGGAGTTGTGCCATCCGCTGACCGCCATCCAGTTCAACGGACGGTTCTGCCTGAGCCATCCCCAGATCACCACGCTCACGCTGGGCATGCACGCACCGGAACATTTCGACCAGAACCTGGCCCTATTGAAGGGCGGACCTTATTTCTCCCGGGAAGATGCGGCGGTGAAAACCCGCATGGATGACGCCTCCCGTTCAATCTCCGGGTTTTGTACTTACTGTACTGATTGCCTGCCCTGCCCCGAAAATATCAACATCCCCGAGATCCTCCGGTTCCGCAACCTGCTGGAAGGCTATGATATGCAGACCTACGGGAAATACCGCTACAATATGTTGGGGGGCAAGGGCCACTGGTTCCCCGGGAACTTTGCCACCGCCTGTACCGAGTGCGGCGATTGCCTGCCCAAATGCCCTGAAAAACTGGAGATTCCAAAACTGCTCAAGGAAACCCACGACCAATTATTTGATACCCGATCCTACTGGCGGTCCACCTTGGAAGCCTTCCTGGTCAATAATTATCGGAAAGTTAAAGATCTTTTCCTCAAGCTTACCTTTTGAAACCGGGTGATAACCCTTTAAACCCATTGAAATCTGGACGGTTCTTGGATGGTGTTGGACCTCCCCAAGGATGTCTCTGCGGCGCGAGCCGGGGACAGGACCAGACGTCCAAATTATTCTAAATGGTCTATAAATATAAGCTATTGAGTTTATTGAACTAATGCTGAAAGCATTGACGGAAGGGTTTTTATGGATTAGCCTGCTACGTACACATAGAGTTTCTTGGTAATTATACCCTGATTGGGTTGCTCGAAAAATTAAGGAAGGTTATTACATAAAGGCTCCGGTACCCTTATGGTTTCTACTGCTATGCTGTCTCAGGACGCCAAGTTTACGCACGCAAAAATCCTGATCGTTGATGATGAACAAGGCAACATCAATGTCCTTGAAAGGATGCTGAGCGCCGCCGGTTATCACAACGTCACCTCCACCACCGACTCTCGCTCCACGCCGGACCTCTATCAATCCATCCGTCCGGATCTGATTCTTCTGGACATCAAAATGCCGGAATTCAGCGGATTCGATGTCATGAATGCCCTCCGTGCGCTGGAAACCGAAAGTTACCTTCCGATACTGGTTCTCACCGCGCTATTGGACTCCGAGACCCGGTTGCGGGCTCTGAAGGCGGGCGCCAAGGATTTTGTCAACAAACCCTTCTCAATGGAGGAAATGTTGGCCCGCATCAACAATCTTCTGGAAGTCCGGATGATGCACAACTCGGTGCACAGCGAGAAGAAGTCGCTGGAAACCCAGGTGGTGAAACGCTCCCAGGAGTTGCGTCAGTATCAGGTGGAAATCATCCACCGGCTCGCCCGGGCGGCGGAATACCGTGACAACGAAACGGGCATGCACGTTATTCGCATGAGCAAGCTGTGCGCACGGCTGGCACGGGGCCTGGGCCTGAATGACCACGACTGCCAGCTCCTGCGCCATGCCAGCCCCATGCACGACATCGGTAAAATCGGCATTCCCGATCACATTCTCCTCAAACCGGGACGCCTCACCCCGGATGAATGGGCCATCATGCAGACCCACGCTGAAATCGGCGCGGTGATTTTATCCGGGAGCGAATCGGAATTTCTGCAGATGGCGGAAGTCATCGCCGGGTGCCACCACGAACAATGGGACGGCTCGGGTTATCCCAAAGGCTTGAAGGGCAAGAACATTCCCCTGGTGGCGCGCATTGTGACCGTGTGCGACGTCTTCGACGCCCTCACCAGCGACCGGCCTTATAAAAAAGCCTGGCCCATTGAAGACACCGTGAAGGAAATGGAAAGCGAAAGCGGCCAACGGTTCGACCCCAATGTGTTAAGGGTTTTCATGGACCTGCTTCCGGAAATGGTCGAAATCAGCCAGCAGTTTGCTGATAGCATGGATTCAGTGGTCAACCTCCGGCACAAAACCTCCTGACCGGACCCCAAAAATTCGGTCGCATCAGGACAGCGGCACGGCCTCCTTGCTGCGGGTCCGACATCCATCCATCAACTGTTGCGCGTTCGGGTAGGTATCGTCTGCTTTGAGGATTTTTTCGAGGTAGGGCCCCGCCTTGTCGCACCTGAGGGTCTTCGCATAAATTTCCGCCATGATGAATTGAAAATGAATATCGTCCGGCTTCACCATTTCATAACGGATGCCCGCACCGATCACTTCCTGCGGTTCGCCCCGGCCCCGGTAACTGAACAACGCGCTTTTTAACGCCTCTGCATTCATGGGGTCGTTGGCCAGAACCCGGCTGGAATAGGTCAGGGATTTTCCATAATCGTTCTTGATGTTGTAAAACTTGGCCAGGGCGTTGAGCAGGCTGAGGTCCTCCGGGTTTTCCCGGACCTTGTCCGTCAATTCGATCAAAGCGATTTCCTGCATGACCGTCCGCAACTGGCGCGGATCGCTTTTAACCGCGGCTTCAAGTCTCTCCCACGCCTCGTCCCAGCGCTCCAACGCCATGAGGTTGTACCCCAGATACAGGTTGGCGAATCCGTGTGCCGGTTCCCGGGCCACCACCTGTTTTAAATATTCCACACTGCGGGCATACTCCCCGACCTGATAAAACGCATGCCCCAGGTTTAAAAGAACATTTAGCTTGCCGGGCTCCTGCCGGTGTTGCGCCAGCAGGCGGTTTATCTGCTCCCGGCCCGCCTGCAGGTGATACCGGAACAAATCGCCGCCGCCGCCGGATAGCTCGATCGCCTCCAGCAACAGCCCGCGGTTGCCGTACATGACGCCGCGCTGGTACAGATCCATCACCCGGTACTGCCGTTTGAGCTGTTGGGTGTCCTCATACGCCATGCCCGAAATGCGGCGAAGGACCTCCTCGACCGGGGTGCGGTTGAACACCAGCCGTTCCTGCCCCGCCAAACCGATGACCTTGCCGTAATCGAGATAAAACTCAATGCGCGGCCGGTTGTCGGTGATCATCGGCTGATCCGCCGACAACCGTTGCATCGCCTCTTCCAGAAACCAGATGTTGCTGAGCAGGGTGGTGGCGTCCGGTATGTAAATATCCCGCATGGCCTGCGCCACCGAGGGCTCCGCCATACGGTCTTTCAGCTTTTGGAAATCGATTTGAATCGGCTGATCGGAACCGATGATCAGAATCTCGTTGGCGACCGACATCCACGCGATGGCATGCGGGAACACCGATAGAAAGGTTTTGAAGTGCATGTCTACTTCCCGCGCGCTCTGGCTGTGCAGGGGAATCCACTGCGCCATAAGGCCGCCCGGCTTGAGCCGGTCACGCGCCGCCTGGTAAAAATCTTTCGTATACAAGTTCACGGTAAACGCGGTGCGCGGCGGCGGCGGTTCGCCGGTGATCACGTCATACCGCTTCCGCGTGGTCAACAGGAAGTTGCGCCCGTCCTGGAGCACGATATTTATTTTGGGATTGTTGACGGCATTGTGGTTCTCGTTTTGGAACGAAGCCGCGGCATGGATGACGCTCGACGACAACTCCACGCTGTCCACCCGCTTCACCCGCGGATGAATCCCGGCCGCGCCGGCGGTCTGGCCCGTGCCGAAACAGATCACCATCACGTCTTCCGGGTTGTCGGACAACAGAATCGGAACATGCGCGAACAGTTTCATGTAGCGCGTGGCGATCACGTTGGAGGCGGACATGGAAATGCCGTTGGTGATCAGCCGCTTGGCGGTGGGATCGAGGATGCCGTATTCGTCTTCGAACACCGCCACGGTAGCCGTCACCCCTTCTTCGAAATAGAGCAGTTTGCTCATATCCCGCTGGCCGGCGCTGTCGCGCATGAAGAACCGGTCGAGCAGGTTCCCGGGCATCGCCGCATTCAGGGCGATCACCCCGGCCACGGTTACTCCCGCCACGCCCTTGCGCCATCCCGGCGCGGCATCATCACCCGTGCCGAACAACAGCGGCACCATCAGCAGATTGATTGTCGCTATCGCCACCAGGCTCTTCTCCATGCCCAGCCAGGGCAGAAGCACAAACCCGGCCACCAGCGAACCGAGAATGGCGCCCAGCGTGTTGGCGGAATAAATCCGGCCGGTGGCCCGGCCGACGTGTTCGTGTCCACCCGCCGCCAGTTTGATGAGCACCGGAAAACTCATCCCGAACAGCAGGGTCGGCACCCCCATCAGCGCGGCCGAATCCTTGAAGTAGCGGAGAAACGTTTTGACGGGATTCGTCAGGCTGTAACTGTTCCACGGGGCGGAGAGCAGACTCTCCATTGTAAACAGGGTGAACAGCACGTACACCCCGATACCCGCCTGCAGGGCGATCAACACCGTTCTCAGGGAAACGGCGCGCGCTATCAGCGGCACCACCGCCAGACTCCCGATGCAGAGTCCGAGCAGAAACACCGCCAGCATCAGGCTGAACGAATACACCGTGCTGGCGATGCTGAACACCAGCAGGCGCGTCCACAACACTTGATACGCCAAGGCGGTCAAGCCGAAGACGAAACTGATTCCCATCCACAGTTTCAGCTCGGGGCTCCACGTCATCTTCGGCCACTCGAAGCGGGGCAGGCGGAACGGCGTTTTTTCGCCGGGATGCTCCTCCTGGTAAATGCGGATACAACCGATGCCGATAAGGAGATTGGCGCAGGAGGCGAACAACGCCGTCTGCAGAACCCCGAAGGTGGAAATGAACAGGAAACCGGTCAACACGCAACCCGCCGCCGCGCCCAGTGTATTGATGGAATACAAATAGCCGATCTGCGTGCCCAGGCGGGCGTTGTCGGTCACGTAATATTTGCTGATGATCGGCAGGGTGGCGCCCATGAAGGTCGTTGGGATGAATATCAGCCCGAACGCCAGCAGCGCTTTGAGGGCGTTGAACAGGGCCGGAGAATCCGGGAGCCAGCGGTGCATCCACGCGTAGAACACGTGAAACTCCGAAAAGATCAGCGACATCACCGCGCTGGTGGCGAAAATGAGGAGTTCCACCCGGCCGTAGACGAGGAGCGGCGGCGTGCCCTCCCGGTTCGCCACGGCGCGGTCGATCATGTGGCCCCAGACGTAACTGCCGAACCCCAGCCCCGCCATAAACGCCGCAAGTACAATGGATACCGAGTACACGGTATGGCCGAACACCAGCGTCAGCTGGCGTGTCCAGATGATCTCGTAAACCAGGGCGGTGATCCCGGAAATGAAAAAATAGACGTACACCAGCCGCGCCGGTTTGGGGGATAAGGCCACGGTCAAAAATCCTTTAAATGGATTGACATTAATCCTGCGTTTCAGTAGTTTTAGGGACAGGGGAAGCCCGACCAACCATAAATCAAAATACGGGTTTTGCCAACCCCGAAGCAGAAGGAATGGAAGTATGGCCGAGGATTATACGGCACATGAAAAGGAAATCGCGGCCTCGGACCGCATCGACCACCCCTACGCCGACGAAATGGGCGTGGAGTGGACTGTCGAGGCCTGGGAGCGGGTCAAGCACGCGCCTGAATTTGTAAGGCCCGGTATCCGCAAACTCATGGTCCAGCGCACCGTCAAGCGCGGTTTCAAATACATCACCTCCGACTTCCTCACCGAAATCCGCAACGAGTCGATGATGCTGGTCTCCAAGCGCGTCAAACAGTTCGGCTTCGAGGAGCTGTCGATGGGCGCGTTCGAGGTCGCCAAGCAGAAAATGGCCGAGAGCCCGCGCAAGGTGGAGGTCATCGAGGAAATTGAGGACTTCCTCGCCCTACGCACCGAAAAGAAGGAAGACATCGTCGAGAAGTTCAAGGATTATATGGAAACCGCGCCGACCAGCGGCATGCCGTGGTCCAAGGAAGCCCTGGAGAAAATGGAGAAAGTGCCGCCGTTCGTGCTCGGCATGGCCAAGCAGACCATCGAGGCGCGGGCCCGCCAGACGGGCGGCAAGATGGTGACCCCCGCCATCATCGACGAAGTGTTCACTAAAGTCATGCCCGCCTCCGCGAAAGAAGCGATGGGCATGGAAGTGACGGAAGAAGACAAGCAGAGAGACGTCGATTACGATGCACAGCAGGAGGAGGAGCCGGATTTCGAGTTGACCTGGCACGACGACGCCAAGGCCAAGGTCATGCGCATTCCCATTCCCTTCATCCGCGAGATGGCGATCAAACGCATCGAAGCCGAAATCAAAAAAGAAAACGTCACCGAAGTTTCGATGGAACTGTTCGACAAATACCGGTTTACCTTTTAACCTCCCCCTTTTTGAAGGGGGCCGGGGGGATTCTTCCTTTGTGTCACCCTGAGTCCCATTCTGTCATTCTGAGGAGCCGGAGGTGACGAAGAATTTGGGTTTTTCTTTTGATCCTTTTTAAAGCCCCGTCGGGTAATCCAGAAACTCTGTTTCGAGGCCGAATTGTTGTTCGATGTGTTGGCCGACGGCTTGCACGCCGCCGGTCTCCGTCGCGTAATGGCCGGCGAACATGAGCACGCATCCGCCTTCAATCGCTTCGTGATACTGATGGTTCGCCCCTTCGCCAGTGATGTAGCAATCGAGCCCTGCCTGCACCGCCTGGCCGACGATGTCCCCCGCGCCGCCGGTGACCAGCCCGACCGTCTCCACGTCGCCGCCACCGATCACTTTTACTGGAGCGCCCAGTTTTTCTTCGAGCAGTTTCCCCAGTTGCTCAGCGGGCTGGCGTTTCACCTTGCCCTTGAGTCCGATGAGCTGTCCTTCGTATTCGCCGAAGGTTTCCGCATGCTCGAGGCCGATCTTGTCCGCCAGCGCACGGTTGTTGCCAAGAACCGGGTGCATATCCAAAGGCAGGTGCGCTGAGTACAGCCCCAGGTTGGCCTTGATCATCGCCGACAGTTTGTCGTAATGCAGACCCCGCACCGGTTGCAGTCCGCCCCAGAAAATCCCATGATGCACGAACATCATCTGGCAGTCGCGCTCGACGGCCATCCCGAGGGTCGCCTGGCAGGCGTCCACCGCCAGGCCGACCTTGCGGACGGTCCCGGTATTCTGCACCTGCAGGCCATTCACCGCGCGCGAGGAGTCCTTGATGTTTTCGATATCCAAGAGCTGGTCGAGGTAGTGGGCGATCTGTATAATGTCCATGCGGCGAAGTATAGCAAAACGCGCGAATGGCAAGGAACTGAATATAACCACCCCTAGCCCCTCCTTGAAAAGGAGGGGGACTATAATGACCGCATTTCTGGTACGCAACATCGGCCAGCGGCTGATCCTGCTGGTGTTCATCTCGATCATCGCGCATTCGGTGGTCCACTTGGCGCCCGGCGACCCCAGCCTGGTGGACCCGATGAATCCGCGCATGAAACCGGAGGACATCGCCCGCATCCGCGCGGCCTTTCATCTGGACGATCCCCTGCACCTGCAGTATGCCTACTGGATGCGCGACCTGTTCACCGGCCAGCTAAAATCGTTCAAGGACAACCAACCCGTCCTCGAAAAATTATGGGACCGCTTTCTCAACTCCCTGCCGCTGTTTCTGGTGACCACCCTCATCACCTGGTGCGTCGCGTTTCCATTCGGCGTGCAGGCGGCCGTCAACCGCGGCTCGATGCTAGACAAGGGGGGAACCCTGCTGGCCTACACCCTCATTTCCTTTCCGGGATTTTTCCTGGCCTACATCTGCATTATCTTCATGGTAAAGGTGTTCGACATCCCGGTGATCGGCATGCGCACCTTCGGCCTGGAGGACGCGGGCCTGTGGTTTCAGTCGATGGACCGTATCTGGCACCTCACCATCCCCGCGCTGATTTTCGCGTCCGGGAGTATCGCCGTGCTGTCCCGCTACGTCCGGTCGCAGATGCTGGAGGTGATCCACATGGATTACATCCGCACCGCCCGCGCCAAGGGTTTATCGGAGGAAACCGTCATCTACAAACACGGTCTGCGCAACGCGCTGTTGCCGTTCATCACCATGTTCGGGTTGTTGATTCCCGGCCTGATCGGCGGCTCGGTCATCATCGAAACGATTTTCTCCTGGCCGGGACTGGGGCGGCTGGGGTACGAAGCCATTCTCAACCGGGATTTTCCCGTCATACTCACTTTGAATTTCATCGCCGCGATTCTGACCCTGATCGGCACCTTTTTGTCGGACATCCTGTACGCGGTGGCGGACCCGAGAATCAAACTGAACTGAGGCGTCTATGGACATCGCGGAAACTATCGGCGGCACATTGACGGAGCGGGAGTTCAGCCCGTTTCGCGAGAAGTGGAACATCTTCCGGAAAGACCGGAGCGCGGTGTTCAGCCTGTGGTTCCTGATTTTTCTGTTCGTTCTCGCCATTGCCGCGGTACTCCTGACTAAATACAGTTCACCGTTCAATCCCGCGACGGTGCGCCTGCCGGAAAAGTTTCTGCCGCCTCTGACGCCGTTCACCAGCGACCTCGTCCAACTGGAGGACGCGCCGCCCTTTAACATCTACCTGCTGGGCACCGACGAGTTGGGGCGCGACGTCTTCTCGCGCATGTTGCAGGGCACTCCAGTATCCCTCACCATCGGGTTTGTCGCGGTGAGCATTTCGGTTTCCGTCGGCGTTTTGCTGGGCGGACTGGCCGGGTTTTACGGGCGCATCCGCCTGGGCCCGATCACGGTCGACACGTTGATCATGCGGTTCGTCGACCTCATGCTGTGTTTCCCGACTTTCTTTCTGATTCTGACGGTGGTGGCGCTGTTGCCGCCTAACATCTACAACATCATGATCGTCATCGGCCTCACCAGCTGGATGGGCACCGCCCGCCTGGTGCGCGCCGAGTTTTTGTCCCTGCGCGAACAGGACTATGTGATGGCCGCCCGCAGTCAGGCCATCCCGGAGATGCGCATCATCTTTCAACACATCATGCCGAACGCCATCGCGCCGGTGCTGGTGTCCGCCACCATCGGCGTGGCGACGGCGATCCTCACCGAGTCGGCGCTCAGCTTTCTGGGATTCGGCGTGCAGCCGCCGGACGCCACCTGGGGCAATATTCTGTCCGACGGCAAAGGATTTATCTTCGACGCGCCGTGGCTGACGTTCATTCCGGGCTTCACCATCCTGTTCGTGGTACTGGCGTTCAACCTGTGCGGTGAAGGCCTGCGCGAAGCCTATAACCCCAAACTCCGCCAACAGCGGTGATCGGTTTGCTCATTCCATGATTTATCTGCAGAATCTGAAAAAACAATTCGGCCCCAAGGTGCTGTTCGACGACATCAGTTTTCATCTGAGGCCAAAGGAGCGCGTCGGCCTGGTGGGTGAAAACGGCACGGGTAAAACCACGCTCCTGCGCGCCATAATAAACAGGGTAGGACTCGACTCCGGAAAAATCGTTCTGCGCAAAGGCGCACGCGCCGCCCTGCTGGAACAGGAGCTTGAACGCGCAGGGGGCACCGTACTGGAGCGCGTCGTCCACGGCGACTCCCGCTTCAGCGAGGTCACACGGGAAATGGAGCGGCTGGAGAAGGATTCGGAGTATCACCAGCGCTCGCCGGAGAAATGGAGCCGCCGTTACGGCCATCTGCAACATGAGTTCGAACGCCTGGGCGGATACCAACGCGAGTCCCGCGCCCAAACCATTCTGCTCGGACTGGCTTTCAAGCCGGACCAGCTGGACCAGCCGCTCGAGCAGTTCTCCGGCGGTTGGCGCATGCGCGTGGAACTGGCGCGTCTGCTGTTGCAGAATCCGGAGGTGCTCCTGCTGGACGAACCCACCAACCACCTCGATCTGCAAACGGTGATCTGGCTGGAATCGTTTCTTAACAATTATGACGGAAGCATCCTGCTCATCTCGCACGACCGGCGGTTTCTGAACGCGCTGGTGAGTCGCATCGTCGAACTCGACCGCGGGCAGCTCACGGTCTACACCGGCAATTACGACACCTACGAACAATTAAAGGAGGACCGCATCGCCCAACTGGAAGCGCAGGCCGCCAGCCAGTCCCGGCGCGTCGGGCAGGTGGAGCGGTTCATCGAACGGTTCCGCGCCAAGAACACGAAGGCCACTCAGGTGAAGAGCAAGATCAAAATGCTGGAGAAAATGGGGAAGATCGAAACCTTCCAGCAAACAAAGGCCATCCGATTCCGTTTTCCGCAACCGAAACGCACCGGCCGCCTGGTGGCCGAGTTCAAGAACGTATGCAAACGTTATGGTGATGTGACCGTGTACCGCGATTTCTCTATTCTGCTGGAACGCGGATTCAAGGTGGCGCTGGTGGGAGAAAACGGCGCGGGTAAGTCCACCTTTCTTAAATTGCTGGCGGGAGTGATCGATTACCAAGAGGGCGAAATCAAATTGGGAACGAATGTCACGCGCGCTTATTTCGCGCAACACCTGATCGAAATCCTGGACGGGAGCCATACCGTTCTGGAATCGCTCGAGCAAGACGCGGGACACCTGTTGCGCACCGTGAAGCAGAACATTCTCGGCGCGTTTCTGTTTTCCGGCGACGACGTTTTGAAAAAAGTTTCGGTGCTCTCCGGCGGGGAGCGGTCGCGCCTGTCGCTGGCACGCATACTGGCCTCTCCGGCTTCGTTACTGCTGCTCGACGAGCCGACCAATCACCTCGACATGCGTTCCTGTGAAATGCTGGCGGCGGCGCTGGCCGATTACGAGGGCACGCTGGTCACCATCTCGCATGACCGCTATTTTCTGGACGGCATCATCAACCGGGTGTGGGAAGTGAACGCCGGCACCGTCAAAGAATACGTCGGCAGTTACAGCGATTACCGATGGGCCAAGTCGCGTGAGGCCGAAACGGAGGCCGGTGCGTTGGCGGAATCCGCCGAGCCGGAAAAATCGAGCGCCTCAAAAAAAGACAAGGAACGTAAACGTCAGGAAGCCGAAGCGCGTAATCAACGCTACCGCCGACTCAAGCCCCTCCAGGATCGCCTGAAGGAAGTCGAGCGGAAGCTGGAGTCCGTCATCCAGGAAAAACAGACGGTGGAAACCCAACTGGCCGATTCCTCTTTGTATGAGGACAACCGGAAAAGCGATCGGGTGGCAACGCTCGACCGGCAAAAAGAACTGGCGCAGGAAGAAAGCACACTGATGGCGGAGTGGGATCAGCTGTCAGAGCAGATCGAGGACATCCAGAACACCCCAACCCCTGAATTATGACCGCTACTTTGATTTCCATATTGGCGATCGGTGCCGCGTTGCTGTTGGCGATGGTGGTGATCGGCCCGGCGCTGTTCGGGTCGCCTTGGCATCCGATTTCCCGAAAAGATTTAAAACGCGCGCTGGATTTCTGCGAAGCGCAGGCGGGAGAGCGCCTCGTTGATCTAGGTTCGGGCGACGGGCGGGTGTTGATCGCCGCGGCAAAACAATACGGTCTTCTGGCAACGGGAATCGAGATCGACCCGCTCAAGGTGTGGCTGTCCAGCTTCAGGGTGCGCCGGGAGGGGGTGCAGGACCGGGTGTACATCGTGCAGGCCGACCTCTTCGACACCGATTACGGCGAAGCCGATATCCTGTTTGTCTATCTCACCCACCAGGCCATCGACAAACTGTTTCCGAAAATTCTCGAGCAACTGAAACCGACCGCGAAAATTCTATGTTACCGGTTCTGCATCCGGGGCATGACGCCGGACAAGGTGAACGCCGACAAAACGCTGTTTCTATACACACGAAACAAGGGAGCGCGGGTGAATCAATTCCGCTGAGAGTGTTACTGGACTTTCACGAGGCCTTCCCACACGTAAGCTTGGTTGCCGTTCTGTTTGATGATGATCCAGGCCTTGCCCTTGTACATCATCTTCGTCCGGCGGACGAAAACCAACCGCTCGCCTTTTTTCGCCTGGCCCGCGACCGGGAATTTGGTGCTGGGTCCCTTGCGCAGGCGGACACCACGGGCGGTGACTTCCGCATATTGTGGAGTGGCTTCGGGCTTGGACGGTTGGATTTTCGGGGCCGTCACTTTTTCCTTGGGGACCGATGGCGGCGCGGCCTGCGGTTCCGCCGGTGCGGCTTGGGATGCCATCGGGGCAGCAGGCATCGGCGCGGATTTGGGTGAAGGTTCCAGCCGGGCCAGGGCCAGCCCCGGTTGCCCGAGGGTGCCCGGATCGAAAAAGATGGGATTGGAAACCAGTTGATGCTGGTCGTCGATCTCGACCATCAGCCGGTAATAGGCGGGCCGCGACAGGTCCAGCGCGGGATCCTGCCACACGCCTTCGTATGGAAGGTTGAGTACGGCCTGTTTCACCACCTGGCCGTTACGGATAAGACGCAGGTGCGCCCGCGAAGGTTTGGCACCGGCAGTACTCAGACGAACTCCGATGTCCGGCGAATTTTTCGTTTTCAGGGTTTCTCCCATCACCGCCCGTTGGCCGGTGGCGGAGTCGACCAACTCGAACGTGTCCAGCGACAGGCGAAGCGGATCCTGTTTGTGTTTAACGGCGTACATGCGGCCGGCGCGAAGGGCTTCCAATACCGAGGCGCGGTTTTTCTGCTTGGCCAATAGTACGGTCCGCACCGCGCCGAGTTTATTCGGGCCGGTGGCTTCACAATGAAAATCGTTGGCGCCATACCCCCACACCGGTTTTTCCCGCGCCCCGATCAGATACATCCTCAGAACCTGATCCCATTCGCGTCCCGGGTCGGCGGCGGTGACCGGCGTTTCGTTCATGGCCTGGAATCCCGTGTAACCGCGCGTCACCAGCAGGTCTGCGGGATGGCGCTCCGTCCGGGTGTGCACATCGAACAGGCTGTTGTCGATTTTCTCCGCCACCGGCGTTTCCAGATGGTTCCAGAATACCATCGCCCCTTTGGAGTTCGCGTAATCGATCAGGTGCTGGTACGGTTCGACTCCCCAGTCCCGGTAGGGATCGAAAGGTGAGCTTTTAAAGGGATGGGTATTGGCCGCGAATAGAGCCATGACCAACGCAAACAACAGATAGGTGCGGCGCCAGCTTTTTCCCATAAACCCGCGCAAGCCGACTATCGTGGAGACCACGAATATCAGAAAAATGAAAAGATTATCTTTCATATAGCGGGTGGTGAAACTGCTGTTCAAGGTGGGAATTTCGTCGTAATCCAGGGAACTGGGGAGGCCGACCACCAGCAGGTGTTTGTCCCAGTTGTGGGCGACCAGGTTGCCGTCCAGCGGGTTCCCCTGCCAGTAATAAAACGGAGCGCTTTCCACACCGGGCACCAGCACCACGGTGTCGTCGCTCTGATCCAGCTGATTGATTTCGCTCAAAAACGTGGCGGCCCCGTTGCTCAACAGGGAGGGGCTGTCCATTTTGATCCGCAGGACGCGCTCCAGATACGGGACGCCGTATTGAATGGATTTGCGGTCGTGATCGCCGAAGATCAACCCGTCCAGGCCGCGGACCTCCGCCTGGGTCATCAGTTCCTGAATGGAAGAACAGCCGTCGCTGAACCGGGATTTCACGTCCGCGGCGATTTCCAGCTTCCGGTATTCTTCAGCTCCCAGGCCCGGCGGTTCCGCCATCCAGGCCAGCATCAAGAACAGGATCCCTGCTCCCATCCGGAACCCGCGCGCGGTGAGGCCTGCCGGTTTCCGGACAGAGCGACCCCGAGCCGGGCTCACCCTACCGTTGCCGGAGGTGTGATTTCGATTTCCCATGCACTCAATTTTCCGTAATTGCCGTTCTAAATATGGTAACACCCGGAGGCCGAAGACGCAAAAAATCAATAACCTACGGGCCGCCGCCGCCTTGCCTCCCGAAGACTCCTTGTGGTATACTTTATAATGAGTTATCGGGTTTCCTGCCCGCTTTTTGAAGTTTATTCACAGGACTCCAACGGGTCCCAAGACAATTCCACACAAAGGAATTCTTGCCATGAGCGCAAAAATACTGGTCGCCGACGCAAGCCCCACCATCCATAAAATCGTGGCCATGGCGTTTGCAAACGAGGGCATCAAAGTCGAAGGCATCAGCAAAGGCGAACATGTTCTGGAGTACATGGTGGACTTCCAGCCCGACATCGTACTCGCCGATATTCATTTACCGGGCATCAACGGTTACGAACTCAGCCACCAGATCAAGGACATGGACCGGTTTGCCTCGGTCCGCGTCATTCTACTGACCAGCGATTTTGAGGATATCGACCAGGCGGAAATGGATATTTCGAGAGCGGACGATCACCTCTCGAAACCGTTCAAGTCCGATGAAATCCGGCAAAAGGTGAAATCGCAATTGCAGATTTCCAAATCGAAGCCCACACTCGAAGTCCGAGAAGAAACCCCCGCACCCGAAACGGAAGCCGCCAAAAACGAGGTGCTCCAGGACCAGGTTGATGACATCGTGAATCAAGAAAGCGAATCTCCTGCGGACATTGTCGAAGAATTATTTCCCGAGGAGGAAGAATTGGCCGCCGCCGAGGGACCCGAAAAGCCCAAAGCCAAACCTCCCCAAATGAATCAGGACGCGGAGGAGATCATGGCGAATGCCCCGGAAGAAGTGTTCCGGGCGGAAACCCGTTCGATTCCGGTGCAGGATGACGACTTGAACGAATTGTTCCAATTGATCACCGCCGCGCCGGATTACGGCTTGGAGGACGCCGACGAAAATGCCCCGCAACGGGAACCCGGCTCCAGACCGAATCTGATCGAAGAAACGCTTTCTCTGATGGCCCGCCGTCATATTGAAGACGAACCGGTTGCCGCCGAAGAGGCGGCGAGCGAAGAAGCCCCTCCGGAACCCGCAGACCCCGGCGAAAACACGGTGGGCGACCGGGTCATTGCGGAACACATGGAACAGGTGAAAGCCCGGCTTCCGGAAGAGGCCATGCGCGGGGACGTTTCCGCCACCCTTGAAAAAACCGTGCGGGAAGTGTTGAGCCAAATAGGACCAGACATTATCCGGAGGGTCATCCAGGAAGAAATCGAACAGATCAAAAAATCGGAAGAGGCCTGATACCGGTTTCCCGCGCACCGAATATTGTGATACCATCCCCCCTTTCCCG
>SMVT01000121.1 GCA_004357365.1 Nitrospina sp. | reverse complement strand
CTCCATCCGATAGGTGGCATTTAACATCACGCTGTGCGTCAGTCGATCGGAAACCAAAAGGGGCGTGACCGTGGGGGGGTTGACCAGGGAATCGATGCGGTTGAATGTGTACAGGTATTCCGCTTCCAGATGAAACTTCCGCGCCAGCAGAAATCCCAATGAGGTTTTAATGGAATAACCAGGATCGAAATGAACCTCCCCGAGTGGCGGGCTGGATTCCAAATCGGCACCCGGGGCGATGACCCCTCCCGCGGCCAGACCGAAACTGAAAAAGTTATCCGACTCCGCCCGCGCCGCGCCCTCCCAAAAACCCAGGGTCCATAAACAAAGAAGAACGAAAACGATAAGCGGCCGTGTACGAAAGGTTGCGGGCCGATTCAAATAATCCTCCACACTTAAACCAAAGTGATGAGAGTCACTTCCGGCGGGCAGTTGAAACGGATGGGAACCACCAGGTGTCCCACTCCACGGGTGATATAGGTCTGGCGGTCGCCATCGCGCACCAGGCCTCTCAAATAGCGCTTGTTCATGTGCGTCGCAAAAGGGGCTCCCAGAATGGGAAAGGTAATCTGCCCGCCATGGGTATGGCCGGACAACACGAGGTCGATCCGGTGCGCCGGCCGGAGGTGCCGGTTGATGTCCGGGTTATGGCTCAGCAGAATCTTCACCGATTTCATGGGGACCCGGCGCATGGCCTGGCCCAGGTCCCAGCTGTGCCAGTAATCGTCCACGCCCAACAGCTGGATGGATTCATCGCCTTTGGACAGAACGGCGCGCTGGTTGCGCAACAGGGTGATTCCGGCCCGGGTCTCGAATGCCCGGCACAGGCGCTCGGTCACTTCCGGCCCGCTCCAGAAATCATGGTTGCCCAGTACCGCATAGGTGCCGAAGGGCGCCTTCGCCTTCACCAGCGTTTCGACCAGCTGGTCCAGATAAATTTCGTCAAACTTATGGATCTGACCGGGAGCCGTCCGCAAGGTGTGGCCGATATAATCGCCCGTCAGGACCACCAGGTCCGGTTTCTCGGCAATGGCCAACTGCACCGCGTGCTCCAGATGTTCCTGGTCGACCAGCGGGGAGGAATGCAGGTCGCTCAGCTGAGCGATTTTGAATCCGCGAAACGATTCCGGCAGACGCTCCAGGCGAATCGGCACCCGCTCCAGCCGGATTTGCGACCGCAGGGTGTTGGCGAACCCTTTTCCGATCCCCAGCACGCTCACGCCGAAAGCCCCCAGGGCGCCTTTTAGAAAAAATCGGCGGCTCAGCGGGCGATTCAAATATTGTATTATTTTTTTCAAGTGCCCTCTCAGACCCAACGATACCGATTCATGCTTCCACTCAGTATAGCAAATGGCCGATGGCACCAAACAAAGAAGATGGCGGGCAATCAAAAGGCTTGAAACGGGGGGCATCAGAGGGCAGATAACCAACGGGGCCGGGAAGCGAACTCAGGAAGAGGGGTTCCCGTCTTCATTCATTAAATAATTCAACCATTGCTCCAAATGGAAAATGGAGCTGGTGGGGGAATGCCGCATATCGAAATGCTGGATATCGCCGAATTCCTCGGACTCAAATTCCTCCGTGGTCAACCGGCGGACCCATAACCGAAGGTCCTTGGCCGCGTTTCATTTTCCGGTCAGGTAATGCTCCGATTCAAACTCCAGTACAATTTTTTTTCCGTCGGTGCCCTGAAAGGCCAGGAGAAACCGCTCCGGTGGCGACATATCCAACTCCGAAAATTAAATTCTTCATATTGTTTCCCCCTATCATCCAAGCGCCGGCTGGGGAAAATCTGGACGCAGTTTATTAATTTAATCTTTTCCGAAAACCCTGTCAACCCTTCTGACCCCATGTTTTAATGAGCTTCGTTCCAGTTTTTTCCCCAGTCCAAATGAACCACCACCGGCACCTGCATCGGCCACACGCCTTCCATTTCCTTCTTCACCAGCGACTCGACTTCCTTCTTCTCTTTCGCCGGACACTCGAACACCAGTTCGTCGTGCACCTGCATAATCATTTTCGACTTCAACTTTGCCAGCTTCTGATGCAGGCGGATCATCGCCACCTTGATCATGTCCGCCGCGCTCCCCTGCACTGGCGAATTGATCGCCATCCGCTCCGCCGCCTCCCGCACCTGACGGTTCTTGCTGTCGAGATCGGGCAGGTACCGCCGCCGGTTCATCACCGTCACGGTATACCCGCACTGCCGCGCCTCTTCAATCGTGCGCTCCATGAAGGTCTTCACATTTTTGTACAGATCGAAATACTGGTCGATGAATTTCTTCGCGTCCTTGGGCGAAATCTTCAACTGCCGCGACAATCCGAACGCGCTCAACCCGTACACGATGCCGAAGTTCACCGCCTTCGCCATGCGCCGCCCCTCTTCGTCCACCGCGTCGAGCGGCTGACCGAAAATCTCCGCCGCCGTGCGACTGTGAATATCCTCGCCCTTCTTGAACGCCCGGATCAGCGCGGGATCGTCCGACAAATGCGCCAGAATCCGCAACTCGATCTGCGAATAATCCGCCGACAACAACCAGCCATTCTGGTCGGCGACAAAAGCCCGCCGGATTTCCTTGCCGAGTTCGGAGCGGATCGGTATGTTCTGCAGATTCGGATCGCTACTGCTCAACCGCCCCGTCGCCGCCACGGTCTGGTTGTAAGACGTATGCACCCGCCCGGTCTTTTCGTAAATCTCCAGCGGCAGCGCGTCGATGTAGGTCGACTTCAGTTTCGACAGCTGACGGTAATTGACGATCCTGTCCGGCAGTTCGTGCTCGCCCGCCAGTTCCTCCATCACGCTCATGTCGGTCGAGGGCCCGGTCTTGGTCTTCTTGATAACCCGCAACTCCAGCTTCTCGAACAGGATCACCCCCAACTGCTTCGGCGAATTGATGTTGAACGGCTCCCCCGCCAGCGCATAGATTTCGTTCTCCAGCTTCTTCAAATCCTTGTCCAGCTGGCGCGACAGTTTGGCAAGATGCTCGCGGTCGACCCGCACGCCGGTCATCTCCATATCCGCCAGCACCTCGATCAGCGGCAACTCCAGCTCCTCGTACAGTTTCAAGGTTTCGTCTTTAAGGCGTGCCTTCAGCGCGTGCGTCAAACGCCAGGTGATATCGGAATCCTCCGCCGCGTATTCGGCGGCCGGCTCGATCTCCACCTCGTCGAAGCCGATCTGCTTTGCCCCCTTGCCCGCTACGTCGGCATAGGTGATGTTCTGATGCCCCAGCAACTCCAATGCCAGAGCGTCGAGGCCGTGCTGCCGCTTGGAAGGATCCAGCACATACGACGCCAGCATGGAATCGAACGCGATGCCCTTAAGCGCCACGCCCTCGTTGGCGAGCACGATCAGATCGTACTTGATGTTATGCCCGAACTTTTTCAGTTTTCCATCCTGCAGAAGAGGTTTCAGGGCTTCAATCACCTTCTGCTTGTCCAACTGCTCCGGCACGCCCAGGTAACGGTGCGACACCGGGATGTAGCACGCCTCGCCCTCCGCCCACGAAAACGAAATGCCCACCATCTCGGCGCGAGTCGGATGCTTGCTGGTCGTTTCCAGATCGAGCGCGAACTCTTTCGCATTCTTCAACTTTTTGACAAGAGTATTCAATGCCTGCTCGTCCATGATCGTTTCATAATGAGATTCGACTTTTTTACTCTCAGTTTTCGACGTTTCGCCTGAATCCTCGCTACCCTCCGGCAAGTTCTCCAACAGACTTTTAAATTCAAACTCTGTGTACAGAGCGCGCAGTTTGCCGGTATCCGGTTCGCGCATTTTTAAATCCTCGACTTTACAGTCGAGGGACATCTCCGTATCAATCGTAACCAGCTTGCGGCTGAGCAGGGCGTTGTCCTTATCCGTCTCCAGTTTGTCCTTCAGTTTTATTTTGTCGATCTCGTCGATATTTTTGTATAGCTCTTCAATGGAGCCGTATTTCCGGATCAGCTCGGTCGCCGTTTTGGGTCCGACCCCTTTCACGCCGGGGATGTTGTCGCTGGCGTCGCCCATCAGGCCCATCACCTCGATCACCTTGTCCGGCGGCACGCCGAACTTGTCGATCACCTCCGGTTTCTCGAAGCGTTTGTCCTTCATCGTGTCGAGCATGTGGACGTTGGGGGAGATCAACTGCATCATGTCCTTGTCGCCGGAAACGATAGTGACCGCCATCCCCGCCTGCTCGCCCATCTTCGCCAGGGTGCCGATGATGTCGTCGGCCTCGTAACCGTCCTGCCGCAGGCTGACCATATTGAACGCCTCCACCAGCGGTTCGAAATAGGGGAACTGTTGCGCCAGCTCTTCCGGCGGGGTGTCGCGGTTGGCCTTGTAGTCGGGATACATGTCGTGGCGGAAGGTTTTGGCTTTCGAGTCGAACACCACGGCCAGGTAGTCCGGTTGTTCGTCGCGCACCACCTTGGAGAGCATGGTGGTGAAGCCGTACAGGGCGTTGGTGGGGAGTCCTTTGGAATTGGACAGGAACTGCCGGATGCCGTAAAACGCCCGGAAGATATACGACGATCCGTCAATCAGATAAAGTTTCGGTTTCTTCGGCATAACAGGAGGGATTTTACCACAGAGATCGCAAAGAAAAACCAGCACCGGGCCTTGCCCGGCCTGCGCCGGTACGCCGCTATTTGAAACGGGAAACGGCGGATTTAACGCCCTTGCTTAAAGAGTCCCACGCACCTTCAATACCTTCCTTGAGGTCTCCCCATGCTTCTCCGCTCGCTCCTTTGAGTTCATGAAGTTTTTTCTGCGCCGTCAGCTGCTGGGATCGAAGATCCTCGAGTTCCTTGTAATACTCACCTTGCAAACCGGTTTTTGCCTTACCGGCTACGGCCTTGAGCTTGTCGATCTCTGTGCCCCACTCGTCCAATTGTGCCTGCAGTTTCTTTTGATACTCTTCCTTCACGCTCATTCACTTTTCTCCTAATAATAAGGCATGTCATTCTGAGCCCTTCGATAAACTCCGCGAAGAATCTGGGTTATAGACAGGATAACAGGAAAAACAGGATTTAAAACTCCCCCTTTGTGAAGGGGGATGGGGGGATTTAACCCTGCCCGAGGGGAGGCCAGGAGGGGTGGGAGCCCCTTTCTCCGTGTTCCCTGTTCCCCTATTTTATCAGGGGTTACTTTACACTAAATTGCGGATAGGGCCAATAAAAGGAAAGAGTGATATTTCTTACTCTTCTGTGCTTCCTGCTCCAATAGGAACATCCAGCACGATTTCCTTATAGGGGACGCGCGGGACAATTTTACCGCCGGCTTTTTTCTTTAACTGAACCAAACCATAACGCTCCATGGTGTGGAGAGTTCGCGACAGGTTCGATTTGGCTCGGCCTGAAAGGTCCGCAAGTTCCGCCATGGATTCCGGCCGGGCCTCCACGATTAGATTGAGCAGTGATCGGTTACGGTCGGAAAGAACCCGGGCGAAGCTTTCCATGGAGGTAAACCATATTTTTGGTTCGCTGCGTCCGGGTTTGTATTTGCCACGGGCGATAGCCAGGGTTCTGGCTTTTATTTTCTCATAACTGGCAATGCCGATTTTCAACTTACTCACTGGATAACTCCTTTCTCCTTCAGAACGGCATCCACTTCCACCCAGAAATCCCCTAAAAGGGCCGCCGCATCCTGATATTCGTAAGGTTTGATCGTACGGATGCGGTGTTTGTGATCGTGAGGCTTTTCCTTCTTACCACTCGGACCGGACCTGCCCCGGACAGAGTGAGCGTTGTCAAAACCCACCAGCCGCTCCCCGGCCTCATCATGAAGGTTTAAAGAATAATTCAGGCCGTGCGGCCTTTCAGACGACGCATCAACCCGCTTGACCACGAACTTGACCCAATATTTACCCTCAGGATCAACGAACAGGACCTGCCCGTCCAGGTCCAAAAGCGCGTCCAAACTGAAGTCACGGTCCTTCTTGACCATAGAATTAAGTTATCACTAAATGATAACTCTGTCAAACCAATTATTTGCAAGGTTTAAGGG
>SMVT01000120.1 GCA_004357365.1 Nitrospina sp. | reverse complement strand
ATTAATTCCGGGCCGGGCTTCTTCAATCATTTCAGTAGTTAGCGGTGTTTTGGGGGCATATGTGTTTTTAGGTTTTGGAGTTTTCACCATAGTTGCCCCCAAAATGGGTCGGATTTCATGGGTTCATACTATCCCTTACCGGACCTCAATGCAATAAAAAAGCCCTAATTTACTAGGGCTTATGGACTTTATAGGACTTTATTGGATGTTGTGGTGGTAGCCCCAAGGGGAATCGAACCCCTGTTACCGGCGTGAGAGGCCGGCGTCCTAACCGCTAGACGATGGGGCCATGTCAGGAAGTCTGTGTGCTAAAGTAATTTAAATTTTTTGTCCAGCATTCCCTATTGCGAATGCTGGACCGACATTGTACCGACAAAATTTAAAAACTGTCGCGGTCCATGATGGGCGGTCCGCCGCCTTTCCGGTTTTTCTTCTTTTCCATCCGGATGCGGTGTTCTTCCTCCAGATCCCGCTTGTTCAGTCCGTGAACCAGGTAGACCATCAAACAATAAGCCGGGAGGGACATGGCCATCCATGTCATGAAAAATGCTCCCCCCGGAGACACGGGAGAGGAATCCGCACCTTCCTCGGCTCCGGTGATCATCAGCTTGACCCCGAAGAGCACCAGGCCCAGAACAATTCCCATCAACGAGGAAACCGCCGTCTTGTGCACCAACTCGTTGGGATACAGGCCGCTGACGATCGGGAACTCTGTCACATAGGCCCCCAACAGACCCAGTGTGGCCATGATGTACAGCGCCCCCATCAGAAAATCGTTGGTGATGGCCACCGTCCCCACCATCAGATACGCCGGAGCCCACAGGGCGAGAATAAACGGATTGCGATAGATATTGACCACCATAATTCAATGTTCCCCAAAGAAAAAAAAATGGCTCGGGTACAGGGAGTCGAACCCCAACCTTCAGAACCAGAATCTGACGTCCTACCATTAGACAATACCCGAATACTGGGCCTAATTCTATTGGGATTGCCGCCCGGATTCAACCAAAATTGACATCGCCCGCCGGGCATATTACAACACAGGGCTGAACCCCCGAAAAAGCATCGGGATAGTGCTCCATTCGGAACCCTTATCAGGATCAATTTCTAATGCGCGTGATCGGTGGCACCGCCAAAAGCATCCCCCTCGCCAGTCTCAGAGGAGCGCGAGTGAGGCCCACTCTCGACCGGGTGAGGGAATCTCTGTTCAACCAGATTGCCGGGGAAATCGAGGGCGCCCGCTTGCTCGACCTGTTCGCCGGATCCGGCGCTGTGGGTATCGAGGCGCTCAGCCGGGGCGCCGCCGAGGTGGTGTTCGTGGAGCTCAACTCCAGAGCCCAGGCCGTCATCTATCAGAATCTGGCCAAATGCCGGTTTCTGGATACCGAGGGCGAGGAGAAAAAGTCGAAAAACTGGATACTGCTCAAATCCAACGCCCTGCACGCCCTCAAAGTGCTGGCGGAGCGTCACCATCGGTTCGATTGCGTGTATGTCGACCCGCCCTACGCCAAGGACCTGTACGAGGAAACGCTGACCGCGCTGGCGCATTCCGGCCTGCTGGCGGAATCGGCCCGGGTGATCGCCGAGCACCATCACAAAACGGCCCTGCAGGAAAATTATGATAGACTGGTCCTTACCAAAACCCGGCAAATCGGCGACACCTGCCTGTCGTTTTTCAGTCCTGCTTCGCCAGACTCAGCATGACCTAAAAGTGAAATTAATGAACGTATCGATTCCCAAAGATAAAAAAATCGTTATCGCCATGAGCGGCGGGGTGGACAGTTCCGTCGCCGCCGCCCTGCTCAAGGACCAGGGCTACGACCTCATCGGCATCTCGCTCCAGCTGTGGAATTACAGCTGGGACACCGACCACCGCTTCGGCACCTGCTGTTCGCTCGACGACCTCGCCGATGCCCGCCGTGTCGCCGAGAAGGTCGGCATCCCGCATTACATCCTGAATCTCGAAAAGGAATTCCGCAAGGAAGTGGTCGACTATTTCATCTCGGAATATATGCAGGCGCGTACGCCGATTCCCTGCACCGCCTGCAACAAAAAGCTCAAGTTCGACGAGCTCATGAACAAGGCGCAGATTTACGGTTACGATTACGTCGCCACCGGGCATTACGCGTCCGTCGTTCAGGATGAAAAAGGACGCTACACCGTCAAGCGTGGCCGGGACCGGTCCAAGGATCAAAGTTACTTCCTGTTCAACCTGTCCCAGGAGCAGTTGGCACAGACTTTTTTCCCGCTGGGCGAAATGGAAAAGCCGGAAGTGCGGCGGCTGGCGGAGTCCATCGGCCTCAACGTCGCCGGCAAGCCGGAGTCTCACGAAATCTGTTTCATCCCGGACAACGATTACGCCGCATTCATCGCCGGTCAGGTGGATCAGGAAGCCTTCCAGCCCGGCGCACTCGTCAACGCCGAAGGCGAAGTGTTGGGCACGCACAAGGGATATCCCGCTTTCACCATCGGCCAGCGCAAGGGACTCAACCTGGGCGGCCTGCCGGAGCCGTATTATGTGACCGCCATCAATTCGGTGAAAAATGAAATCACCGTTGGCCCCAAAAACGATCTGTTCAAAGAAGAGTTCACCGTGAGCGACGTCAGCTGGCACCTCGACCACTGCGAACCGTTCGAAGCGGAAGTCCAGATCCGTTACCGCCACCGGGCGGTCGATTCGGTGGTGACGCCGCTTCCCGGGGGACGCGCCCGCGTTCAGATGAACATGCCCCAGCCCGCCGTGGCTCCCGGCCAGTCCGCCGTGTTCTACCGGGACGACTGCATCATCGGCGGGGGCTGGATCGAATGAGCGAACCCCGCAAGCTGGCGGTGGAGGCGGCCCTCGCGGCGGGGCGCATCCAGAAAGAACGCGCCGACAACATCGGTGAAATCCATTACAAGGGCGAAATCAACCTCGTTACCGAAGTCGACCTGCTGTGCGAAAAGGAAATCATCGGCAGGATCAAGAAAGAGTTTCCCAGTCACGCTTTTCTCGCCGAGGAGTCCGGCGCGACGGCCGGCGACGCCGATCATCTGTGGGTGATCGATCCGATCGACGGCACCGTGAACTACGCCCACGGTTATCCTTGTTACTGCGTGTCGATCGGCTACCAGTGCCGGGGCGAGGTGGTGGTGGGCGTGATTTACAATCCCTGCCTCGATGAATTGTTCGTCGCCGAAAAGGGAAAAGGCGTGACCCTCAACGGCAAACCGATCTCCGTTTCCACCACCACCGAATTGAAAAAGAGTCTGCTGGCCACCGGGTTCGCTTACGACATCAACGAATCGTCCATCAACAACCTCAACCACTTCCGGAATTTTATCAAGGCGTGTCAGGCTTTGCGGCGTCCCGGTTCGGCGGCAATGGATTTGTGCTACACCGCCATGGGACGGTTCGAGGGATTCTGGGAGCTGAAATTGCATCCCTGGGACTACGCCGCGGGCTGGCTGATGGTCGAAGAGGCGGGCGGCCAAGTGACCCGGTTCGACGGCTCCCCGTTTCAGATGGGCGACCGCTCCGTCCTCGCCTCCAACGGCCATATTCACCAGGACATGGTCGCCCTCCTGCAACAAGGGTCTGGTTGAGTTTTCTTACTTACTGGCGCGATACGTTTTACTCCCTCGACACCCGCAAGCGCGAACGTTACCGCTCCCCGGCGAATTAAAATTCGTTATTACATTTTTTTACAGAGGAAATTTTATTCCAGAGTGGGCTTAAGGAGGTAGGTGTAGCCTGCCAGGCCTTCTTTGTAGAGGGTGAGGAAGCGGTCGGCTTCGTCTTGGCTGATGTTGCCGTCGCGTACGCTGTGGATCAGAAATCCCGCCATGCGCCCCGCCAATTCGTCAGCGCGGAACTGCACGTAATCGAGCACGTCGGCAACGTTTTCGCCTTCGATGATCTGTTCGTATTTCAGCGTCCCGTCCTTGTTCATTGAAATGTGAACGGTGTTGGTGTCGCCGAACAGGTTGTGTAAATCGCCCAGGATTTCCTGATAGGCGCCGGTCAGAAAGATGCCGATGCGGTAGGGTTCGCCCGGTTGCACCGGGTGCAGGGGCAGGGTCTTTTCGGTGTTTTGGGCGCCGATGAATCCGTCGATGACGCCGTCGGAGTCGCAGGTGAGGTCCATCAACGTTCCCTGCCGGGTCGGCTCTTCGTTGAGCCTCTGGATCGGCACGATGGGAAACACCTGGTCGATGGCCCACGAGTCGGGCAGGGATTGAAACACGGAAAAGTTGCAGAAGTATTTGTCCGCCATTTTCTGCGGCAGGTTTTTGAGTTCGTCGGGCATGTATTTGAGGCGCGACGCCATGTCCTGAATCTTGCGGCAAATGCCCCAGAATAACTGGTCTGCCAGGGCCCGGTCCTTCAGCGAGATCAATCCCAGGAAAAACTGGTTCTGCGCCTGGTCCTTGAGGTCCACTGCGTCGTGCCAGGATTCGATGATGTTTTTATTGGACGCCTGCCCCCATACGTAATGGAGGTCCTGCACCACTGTCGGCGCTTCATCGCCGATGGTCAGATCGTGATCGAGGCCGGGAAAGGAGGCGACGTCCAGCACGTTGAACACCAGCATGGAATGATACGCGGTCAGCGCGCGCCCCGATTCGGAAATGATGTTGGGGTGTGGCAGGTCTTCCTCTTCGCAGATTTCGTACAGATGGTAGACCACGTCATTGGCGTATTCCTGAACCGTATAGTTGGTGCTCGACGCGAATGTGGAGCGCGAACCGTCGTAGTCCACCCCGAGTCCGCCGCCGACGTCGATGTATTCGATGTTGAAACCCTGGCGCATCAATTCGGAGTAATACCGGCAGATTTCCTTGAGGCTGGTCTTGATCCGCCGGATGTTGGTGATCTGGCTTCCCAGATGAAAATGGATCAGCCGGATGCAATCGACGATATTTTCCTCTTTCGCAATGTCGAGGGCTTCCACCAGTTCGATGGGGCTCAGGCCGAATTTGGAGTTTTCGCCGCCGGTGGAGGCCCAGCGGCCCGACCCGGCGGTGACCAGCTTGATGCGCAGGCCGATGTTGGGCCGGATGTCGAGTTCCTTTGAGACGCGAACGATGATTTTCAGCTCCGACAGCCTTTCCACCACGATGAAGACTTTTTTGCCCAGCTTCTGGCCCATCAGCGCCAGACGGATGAACGCCTCGTCTTTGTAACCGTTGCAGATCAGCAGGGCCTCCGGGTTGTCCATGATGGCGAGGATGGCATGCAATTCCGGCTTGGAACCGGCCTCCAGCCCGATGTTGTAGGGCCGGCCGAATTTGACGATTTCCTCCACCACCTGCCTCTGCTGGTTGACTTTAATGGGATACACGCCATGATAGGTTCCGGTGTAATTGTGTTCCCGAGATGCCGTTTGAAATGCGTCGGCCAATTCTGCGATACTGGATTTGAGAATGTCCGAAAAACGGATCAGCACCGGGAGCGAATAGCCCTTGGCCTGGATGTCATCGACCAGGTTTTTCAAATCGATAGTGTGCTGGCTGGATTTGCCTGGGCGAACAACCATATGGCCCTCGGAATTGATGCCGAAATAGCCCGAGCCCCAGCCTTCGATGTTATACAGCTCCAAGGATTTTTCGATGGTCCATTTTTGCATTCGGATTTTCCGGAAACGAAGATTAACGAAACGATTCAGTGAAGGGCAGGTGCGCCCTGCGATTTATATAAATGAGATTGGGCGAGAATGTCAAACAAATTCAGCGGGCCCCGGGCCCGGGACGGTATTGCGGGAAATGAAAGAAATTTCATAAATACAGTATTTTATGGTATAAAAATCCGAATTTTTTAAATCGGGCCTCATTGGGAACATCAATGAACATTGAAAAAGTGGATGTCCGGGACATCGCCAAACAGTTCGGCACCCCGGTTTATGTTTACAGTCTGAGGGCGCTCCGCGAGGCCATTGCGGAAATCATGCCGTTGTCGCCGGTGGTCCGCTTTTCCATGAAGTCCTGCTCCAACGCGAAAATTCTGAAGGAGATGCTGAATTTCGGAATTAAAATCGACGCGGTGAGCATTTCCGAAATCCAGAGGGCGTTCAAGGCCGGCTATCCGCCTAAGGATATCTGCCTGACCAGCGACGTCTTTTTTAATGCCGAGGACGCCGAGTTCTGTTTGAAGAACCAGATTTTCTGCTCCTGCGGTTCGCTGGGCATGTTGGAGGAATACGGAGAAACCTTCCAGCGACTGGGGTTCGGTTCCGACGGCGTGTCCATCCGCATCAATCCCGGCAAGGGATCGGGTCACAATAACCGCACCAACGTGGGCGGCCCGGCATCGTCCTTCGGCATCTGGCACGAGAAGCTTGACGAAGCCCTGGCCATCGCCCGGGAATTCGATCTGCAGCTGACGGGGATGCACACCCATATCGGGTCCGGCGGCGACATGGAACACCTCAGCCGCATCACCGGCAAGCTGGTGGAATTCGCCAAGCAGTTCCCCGAGTTGCGCGTCGTGAATTTCGGCGGTGGACTGCCTTATGAATACCATTCGGAAAAGCCGCAGGTGGACATCGGCCACTATCAGCCTATCCTGGAAGAACGGGCGCGGGAGCTGGAGGCGCATTTCGGCCGGCCCATCACCTGCGAAATCGAACCGGGCCGGAGATTCGTCGCCGGGTGCGGGTATTTGATCGGGGAGGTGCGGTCGCTCAACCATACCCTCGATGAAAAGAAAAAACGGTTGGATTATGTCCTGACCAATGTCGGATTCTGTCACCTGCTTCGGCCGATGGCTTATGGGGCCTATCATCCCATCTGGTTTGTGGGCGACGAGTTGGGTGAGGAAACCGACCTCATTGTGGCGGGACCGGTGTGCGAGTCGGGCGACCTGTTGACCCAGAAAAATGACGAACCGGTAGCGCGCAAGTTACCGCTTCCCCAACGCGGGGATCTGATGGTGATCGGCGGCACGGGCGCTTACGGGTATGTCATGTCCTCCAACTACAACTCCCAGCCGCTGATTCCGGAGGTCATGGTCGATGGCGACCAGGTGGTCCTGATTCGCCGGCGGCAAATCCTGGATGACGTGATCCGGGAAGAGGTATAAACGTTCCTTCACTTGTTACCCTAAAAAAAACCCCTTCCGCATCAAACGGAAGGGGTTTTTGTTGTTAGAGAACTAAACTTCGGGGGAATCTGGTTGCGGCTTCGGATCTTTGCCGCCGAACAGCTTCTTGAAAAAGGCGGCGATGGCTCCCAGCCCGATCAGAATGGGGATCAGCAGTTTCTTGCCTAGTGCCAGCAAGCCGGCGAAAAGCGCCGCCAGGCCCACCTTCGGCTTGTTGCCGCCGGCAGTCACCGCCACCAGACTGGCGATCCCGAACGCCGCCATTGTGTCACCCACGCTGTAGTCCGCATAGCGGTGACCGTCATCGAAGGACTGCTGGCTCACCAGAACCGCCATCAGGTCCATGGATAACAGATAATCGTCGTAAGAGCTGACCCAAGTGAATTTTTCGTAACCCTTGCGTCCCAGTTTGATGGAAATAGCGTTGACGTATCTTTCCTCGCCGTCCAGTACGTCAAACACCCAGGACACGGAATTGTTGTCTTCGTTCAGGCGGGGTTTTTGCAGCCAGCCGCCGATGGTCAAGCCGTGAATATTGTGCTTGGCTCTTTCGGCATTGCTCTTCTCCGTATTTTCGGATATCTGGCCCAACAGTTCAGCCGCATCCAGGTCTTCCCAGTCTTCCAGAGAAACATAACCCGAGGGATAGTAGTTAAAGATCAGCTGGATTTCAGTGTCCTGGTTGTAGATCAGGGCCTCCGTATCCGGATCTTCCATGCCCTGGGTGAGAAAGTCGAAACGGCGGGCAGACTCGCCACGTAACAGGGCGAACCCTTCGCTCAGCTTGAAATGGCTGTTCGATTTTTCCAGGGGGTATTTCTGCAGCTCATATTCCCAGGGCAGGTTGATAATTTCCTGGTTCACGGCCTGCTGAGTCGGCGGAAAGGATGGGTCGCCGGCATGGGCCGCGGGTGCCAAGCTCAACATAATCCATACCGCTAACAGGGTATATAATTTTTTCATATGTCCTCTAACCCCGGGAACCCTCGGCTGACCGTTTACGCTAACAAGGCTGTTCCAAAAACCTCGTTATGATGAAGTCCCATCCCTCTATAATCGTAAATTTACCGGGAAATACAAGCGGAAAAAGGCAATTTTATTTAAATAAAACAATACTTTAAGGATTACATGGAAAGCTGTAAATGTAATCCGGGGGCAGGGGATGGGAAAGAATTTGAATTAAGCGGGGATGAAGAAAACAAAATCCTTCTGGACCCTTCTGGGTCAGGGAATATTTCTGTTCCATGGGTTTCAGTGTTTTAAACGAAATTTAATTCAGAAAAGGGGATCAATTTTTTGCGCCATCTGGAGGTCGGCGAGGGTGACGCCGGCGGCGGTATGGGTCCAGTAGCGCACCGTAATGCGCCGGTAGTTGATGATGATGTCCGGATGATGGTTTTCGGCTT
>SMVT01000119.1 GCA_004357365.1 Nitrospina sp. | reverse complement strand
TTGAGCAGGCCCACCCGGCCCCGGTAGTCCGCCAGCTGGACGCGCTGGCCTTTCAGGTTGCGCGCGGTGAACCCCGGCGCCTTGAACCCCACCTCGGATTTTTCGACATCCACGCCGGACAGTCCCTTCACATCCGCCAGGGTCAGGGGGGTTTCATAATAATGATCCACCATGATCAGGATCGCGGCGACAAACAACAACGCATAAATCGCGGCGTACTTTTTAATGAGAGTAAAGCCGCTCTTTTTTGATACGGTCGATTTCATCTTTCATCCGTTCGAGTTGCACCCTGAGACTCATCAACAAAAAATACAACAAGGTGAACGCTCCCAGGGCAATCATCAAAGTAATATTCATCGACAGGTCATTGCCGGCGCCCAGGCCCTGAGAAGTGATGAATTTCGGATCCGGGTGAAACGTACGCCACCAGAGCACCGAAAAGTGGATCAAGGGTATGTCGAGAAAACCGACGATTCCTATCACGGCAGCATATCTGGCGCCGGTGGAGCCGGGTTCGCTCTGCGCGCGGAGCATCAGGTAAGCCACATAAATCAGCCACAGTACGAGGGTGGACGTCAGCCGCGCATCCCACACCCACCAGACACCCCAGATCGGTTTCGCCCACAAGGGACCGGTGATCAGCACCAGGGTGCAGAACAGGATACCGACTTCCGCCGAGGCATGAGCGTAAATGTCCCATTCGCGCTCTTTCTTCCAGAGAAACAGAATACTGCACAGGAAAACTATGAAAAACGCAAAGAACGCGATCCACGCCGATGGCACGTGGAAATACATGATGCGCTGGACCACCCCTTCGGTTTTTTCCGTCGGCACATAGATGAAGATCGCCACCAGGGCGGCCAGAACGCCCGCCCCCGCCAGCCCCAACAAGCCGTAACCGGGGCTGTCCGTTTCCTGAGACGCGTCACTCATGGTCCGCATCCTTTTTGAGGGTTTCCTTGAGCAGGTCCAGATCCTTTTTAAGGGAGTGGCTTCGCCGGATCAGGTAAAACACGTACCCGAAAATCCCGCCCCAGACGAACACATTGACCGCGAATAAATACCCCAGGTTGTCCATCAAATCACTCCTCTAAAATATGATCGATCGTCATAATGGAGACACCGATATAGATAATGTCGAAACACAGGATCAATCCCACCCAGTTCATCATATCCGCGAGGGATTTTCCATCCAGAATCTGCCCGGTCAACCGGACGGCCGCGATGACCACCGGCACCATCAGCGGATACAGCAGGATGGGAAGCATGATCTCCCGGGTTTTCAAATTGGACGACAGGGAAGACAACAGCGTCCCCAGCGCGCTGAAACCGATTGTTCCCATCAAGAGGACCGCCACCAGCGGTCCCAGATGAGACCAGACCTCCACATTAAAAAATATCATGAACACCGGCAGAAGGAACGCCTCCATGATCGACAGAAAGATCAGGTTGCTCAGCATTTTTCCGAAGAAGATGGCCGAGCGGTCCACCGGCGCCAGCATCAGCCCCTGCAAACAGCCGTTTTCCTTTTCCAGCGCGAACGACCGGTTGAGCCCCAGCGTGCCGGCAAACAAAATGGCCACCCACAACACTCCCGGTCCCACCTGATTGGCTTTCACCAGGCTCAGGTTGATGGAAAAGATGAAGATCAGCATCACCAGCAACGCAAACACGAACATGGAACTGAACAGCTCGCGGGTTTTGAGCTCGGTGATGAAGTCCTTCCAGATGATCGCCTTTACCTGTCTCAGATAACCGCTCATCTCAACCCCTCCCTGCCTGTTCGACTTTTTCGAGGTACAGCTTCTCGAACCCGGCGGGATCGATGTGATCCACCGTCTGCCACAGGGCCAGTTTGCCCCGCACCATGATCGCCACCCGGTCGCACATTTCCAGCCCGCGGGTAAAGTCATGCGTGGTCATCAAAATGGTGCGCCGCTCAGTATGCAGGGCCTGCAGTTGCTCCTTGAGAATTTCCGACGCATGCTGGTCCAATCCGGTATAGGGTTCGTCCAGAAACAGGATCGACGGATTGTGCACGATCGCCCGGGCGATGGACAATCTCTGCAACATCCCCCGGCTGAAGGTCCGTACGCGGTCGTGCATTCTCGATTTCAGTCCGACCTCGTCGATCACCTCGACGGCCCTCTCCTCCGCACCCTCGATGCCGTACAGAGCGGCGTAAAACCGGATGTTCTCGAGCGACGACAAGTCGGCGTACAAAAAACTGTCGTGGGCAATCACCCCGATCTCGCGCCGCATCTCCGGATCGGTTTCCGTCACATCATAGCCCGCCACCCGCGCGGTGCCGGACGAAGGGCGGGTCAACGCCGACAGGATGCGGATCAGCGTCGTCTTGCCCGCGCCGTTGGGACCGAACAGGCTGAGAAACTCGCCCCTCTTCAACTCGAAATCAATCCCGCGCAACGCTTCCAAGTGGCCGAAATCCTTTCGGAGGCCTTGCACTTGAAGGGCCGGGCCGGAATACGGCGAAGGTTTGGGTTCGGTCATGAGGATTGGGGACGTTGGGGACGATTCATCGGCGGATCAGGCCGTTCCGGCGGCGGAGGTCTTTTTCTTCTTTTTCAACCGCTTTTCCAAATCGTCTATTTTTTCCAGGAGGTCCATTGCCTCCTGCTCCAGCTTGCTGTGGAGCGCCGCGTAGTCCGCCTTGGATATTTTATCGGTCTTGAAATCGAATTCCAGTTCTTTAATGGACAGCAACACTTCCTCTTTGCGGACCAGAAGATGCTTGAACTCTTCCTCGGCGGGGTCCAGAGGTTTGAACAACCGCTTGCGGGGAATCCTCGAAAACAGGGGAATGCCAAGCGCGACCAGAATCAGCACAACGAGGATCAGTTGCAGAAAGTTCGCACCGGTCATAGTGTCAGGAATCTAACCGGTCCAGTTCGTCTTTCAGCCTCTTGGAATACTTTCCGGTCTCCGGTGCCGGTTCTTCCGCATCGTCCGTTTTCGAATCATCACCGGCAGATGCGGTCCGCACCCAGGAATGAACGACCTTGCGCACCCCGAACCCGCCGATCACCAACGCCGCAAACGGCGTGATCCAGGCCGTAAGATTAAATCCCGTTTTGGTCGGAGCGGACAGCACCGTTTCGCCGTATTTGTCGACGTACTGTTGGATGATCTGGTCCACCGTCAACCCCGATCCCAGTTTGGCCATCAGGGTATGGCGCGTTTCCTTGGAGGTGTCGCAGGTGCAGTTGATCAGCACCTTGCCGCACTTGTCGTCGCATTGGCACATCAGCGCGTTTTCCAGATCGGCCATTTGCGTCGCGGCGAACCCCGCGGAGGGCCCCGCACACAACAGCAGTGCGGCGATCAGGATCATAGGGATTCGCATCGGTTTCATCCGTCTCACTCCTGTGCCGGCATGAAGATGGCTTCCTGGCGTTTCAGGCGCTCCGTTCTCCGGCGCGCTTCCAGCCGGTCCGGCCACACGGCGATCATGGTCCCGAAGGCTATGACCCAGCCGCCCAGCCACATCCACTTGACCATCGGTTTGACGTACACCTTGATGGTGGCGGCGCTGGTTTCGGGATTGAAATCCGCCAGGATCATGTACACATCTTCCTTTAAAGTGGAGATCAGATCCACTTCCGTTACCGGCTGGTTCTGCCCCTTGTAAAATTCCTTCTCCGGCATGCCCGTCCATATCCGCCGGCCGTCGCGTTCGATTCCCAACTGGGCGATCACCCGGGTCTTGGTGCTGTTCTGCTTTTTCACCAACAGCTTCTCATAGATGAAATCATAACCGCCCAGTTGAAACCGGTCGCCGATGTTGAGGTTTTTCTCCACCTCGGTGCTGTAGGACTGGGACCCGGCGATGCCCGCAAACAGCAGGACCACCCCGAGATGCACGATATAGCCCCCGTAGCGGCTTTTGTTTTTCCACACCAGGCCGGACAACGCGGTCACGGCGGCCTCGCCATGCGCCTGCATGCGGGCGCCAGTACCCTTCATGAATTCGATGACCATGGATGTCGTCACAAAGATGCACAAGATGAAAGTGATGTAGGTGAAGATTTCCGATTTGTCCGTCAGCGGCACGAACGGAAACAACAGAGCCCCGCCGACAGCCGCAACCGACACCGGCTTCGTGAAATTCCTTTTCAGGTTCGACCAGCTGGACTTGCGCCACGCGATCACGGGTCCGATCCCGATCAAGGCCAGCAGGACCATGCCGATGGGCACGTTCACCTGGTTGTAGAACGGTGGTCCGACGGTGATCTTCACCCCGCGGAACGCTTCCGAGACGATCGGGAAAATGGTGCCCCAGAAGGTGGCAAAGGCGATGCCCAGAAGCACCAAGTTGTTGAGCAGAAAAATGCTCTCGCGGGATAAAAAAGAATCCAGCTCGTTTTTGCCTTTGAGCAGGGGCAGGCGAATCAGGATCAATGTCACCGAAAAAGCGACGATTACGCCCAGAAAAGCCAGGAAGTAGTAACCCAGGGTCGCTTCGTCAAAGGTATGTACCGACTGGATCAATCCGCTGCGGGTGATGAAGGTGCCGAAGATGGTCATGATGAAGGTCAGCAGGACCAGCGACATGTTCCAGACCTTCATCATATCCTTCTTTTCCTGAATCATCCCCGAATGCAGGTAGGCGGTGGCGATGAGCAGAGGCATGAAGGCCGCGTTCTCCACCGGGTCCCACGCCCAGTACCCGCCCCAGCCCAGCTCGATATACGCCCATTGCGCGCCGAACAGATTGCCCATGCACAGGAAGAACCATGACACCAGCGTCCATTTCCGGGTCAGGCGAATCCAGCCGTCGTCCAGATTTTTGGTGAGCAAAGCGGCGATGGCAAAGGCAAAGGGTACGGTGAATCCGACATAGCCCAAGTACAACGTCGGCGGATGAATCACCATCCAGTAATTCTGCAGGAGCGGGTTCAGGCCGCGTCCGTCTTCCGGCGGCAGGGGAATGCGCTCGAAGGGATTGGTCGAAAAGTTGAGAAGCACCAGGAAAAATAAGGTGATGACCATCATCACCGCCAGCGCGATGGGCACCAGCCGAAGGTTTTGTTTCCGGTTCTGGACGTGGACCACCATCATGTAGGTGGTGAGGATCAGGGTCCAGAACAACAGCGATCCCTTCTGCCCGCCCCAGAACGAGGCAAACTTGTAGAAGAAATCGAGGTCGATATTGGAATAGGCCCACACGTACTGAAGGCTGAAGTCGTTGGCCATGAAGGCGCGCCATAGCGCGATGGAGGATACCATGACACAGGCCCAGACAATGATGGGCGTCTTGTCGGCGCTCAGGTACAAGTCGACCCGGTTGCTCCGAAAGGCTATCACATACGAAACGACCCCGTAGAGGGCCGTCGCCAAGGCCAGCAGTAATGCAAATTCACCGATATCGTTCATATATAAACTAGGGTCTCTGTTACGCCCGGCACGGCGGAAACCGCCGGCCGGTGAAAGCCTTCCCGTCCGTCTCGCAAGCTCGGGTTGGAATTATATCGTAGTTTTTTCGGGCAGGATTTTAGGTGACTCCAGAGCGGGCAGTTTGTCCTTACCGTAGGGGATGCTTCCCGGATGGGTTTTGCCCGCTTCCTTTTCCGCTTCATATTTGGAAGGACAACTGGTCATCAGCGTATTGGCATGGAAAACCCCGTCCGTGCCCAGTGTGCCTTCCACCACCACTTCCCGGCCGCCCTCAAACATATCCGGCGTAATCCCTTTATAAGTAACTGGTAACGTCGCCTTATTCTCTTCAATACGGAAGGAAACCAGGAGACGATTGTCCGGGTTTCGGTTGATGGAGCCGTTGACCACAGTGCCCTTCACCTTGAGTCCCGCTCCCTGGTACTGGCTCCCGGCGGCCTGCAACTCGTCCACCGTAAAGAAGAACTTGGAGGTGGTGGTGATGCCGGTGGTGATCAGATAGCCCACGGCCACAACAATCAGACCGCTGCCAATGATAAATTTGATCTGCTTAGGCTTCATGATCCTTATTCTCTGCCCCGGAAACGGGTTAAAGGGTTTAAAAATAGGCCGCTTTCCAGCTTTTGGCTTCATAGTAGCACTCCCAAAATGCCCCTGTCAAAGCAAATCCCCACCGGGCACACAATCTGCCGCTGGGAACATAACACCCAGATTCTTCGTCAGCCTCGCCTCTTCAGAATGACAGTCAAAAAGCTACAAATTGTCATCCTGAGTGAAACGAAGGATCTCGGTTTTCACCCTGTCCCCCTTCGACAGAGCCTGTCCTGAGCTTGGCGAAGGACTCAGGGTGAAATCCCCCCAGCCCCCTTTACAAGGGGGGGGGGAGAATCTTGCCTACGGCGCTACGCCGGTGGCGGGCTGGGGCACAATTTTCCCTTTTTTTGTTGACAGAATGTCGCGGTGTGTTAGCATAGTGTCTTAATGTGTCATAAAGTGTTTCAATCTGAAGCAGGCGACACCACCACCTGGCAGGGTAGTAATGAACGGTTTTTTAGGGACTTACACCGTTAATATGGACGACAAGGGGCGTCTCAACGTGCCCTCGAAGTTCAAGGCCATTTTGGAGCGTTTCTACGACCCGCAGATGGTGATCTGCGTCATGGATAATTTTCTGATCGCCTTTCCCCAGAAGGAATGGCAGGTCAACGAGGAAAAATTAAACAGTTTGTCCGGGCTGGACCGGGAAGATCGGCAAAAAATGAGGGAGTTTTACTCCCGGGCCAGCGAGTGTGAGATGAAATCCGGAAAGATGCTGATTCCCCAGTTGCAACGGGAAGCCGCCGGATTGAACAAGGAGGTCGTACTGGTCGGGATGTCAAAAACCTTTGAAATCTGGGCGGGAGACCGATGGAGTCAATCTTGACCGCCCAAACCGTGGGTGGGCAACCGCCATGGTGGATTATCACATACCCGTACTGAGAGAGGAGGTCCTCCATTATTTAAACGCCGGGGACAAACACCTCATCGTCGACGGAACGATAGGCGATGGGGGGCACGCCGAAGCGATATTGCAGAACTCCGGACCGCAATGCCGGGTTCTGGGAATCGACCGGGATGCCGAAGCCCTGGCACGAGCCCGCAAGCGATTGGCTCCTTTTGGAGAAAGGATCATTTTGGTGCACGGGAATTACAGTGAAATCCAAAGCATCCTGGCTCAAAGGAACATCCAGGGAATAGACGGCTGGCTGTTGGACCTCGGGGTTTCGTCCCGGCAGTTGGACACCCCGGAGCGCGGGTTCAGTTTCATGCACGACGGCCCTCTCGACATGCGCATGGATCGGGAGGATACAACGACGGCGGCGGATCTGCTCGAAACGCTGTCGGATAAAGAATTAGAAGACATCATCAAACATTACGGAGAAGAACGACACTACAAAAAGATCGTACGGTATATCCGCAAAGCGCAGGGCAAAGGCCCCCTAAGTACTACTGCCTCACTTGCAAGAATCCTCTCCAGCGCGGCCAAACAACCGCGTCCCGCGAGAATTCATCCCTCGACACGAACCTTCCAAGCCCTGCGCATTGCGGTCAACCGTGAACTCGATCATCTCCAAACCGCCCTTTCCGACTCCCTGAATATTTTAAACGCCGCTGCCCGGCTGGTGGTGATCTCCTTTCACTCGCTGGAAGACCGCATCGTCAAGCGGTTCATCCACGACGAGGAGAAAGGATGCATCTGTCCGCCGAAAACGCCGGTCTGCATTTGCGGAAAAAAGAGCCGGCTCAAGAAAGTGACCCGCCGGGTGGTAACCCCCTCGGCGGAAGAGGTGCGGCTCAATCCTCGTGCTTCCAGCTCCAAGCTGAGAGTGGCTGAAAGAATTTATGTTTAAGTTGGCGCGCACATGGGTGGCCCAGGTGTTTCACGTATCCCCCCGGGAGTTCTGGGTGGTGGCGCTGGTGGGCTTTCTTTTTATGGTGTGCGCCCTAGTCTACGTCTGGCCCAACGTCAAAATGGTGAACCTGGCGTATGAATATCAGGAACAGAAACGCCTTTATCAGGAACTGCTTCAGGAAAATAATCTGCTCAAGCTGGAGCGCGACAGCCTGAGGTC